>NZ_JACJSN010000027.1:0-48014 GCF_014698135.1 Limnothrix sp. FACHB-881 | reverse complement strand
GAGCTAACTCCTGCACCGCTGCTTGCCGCACAAGCCAGTTCTGATCGGAGCGCGCGCGGTCTTTGAGCCAGGGCAAGGTGTCGGGGTCGTCTTTCCAGCCCCGAGCCAACTCCTGCACCGCTGCTTCCCGCACAGCCTCGCTCTGATCGGAGCGCGCGCGGTCTTTGAGCCAGGGCAAGGTGTTGGGGTCGTCTTTCCAGCCCCGAGCTAACTCCTGCACCGCTGCATACCGCACAGCCTCGCTCTGATCAGATTGCGCGCGGTCTTTGAGCCAGGGCCAGGTGTCGGGGTGGTCTTTCCAATGTTGAGCAACACAGCGCAAGGCTCGATCTCGCACCTTCCCAATGCGCAGATTGAAGTTCACATTTTCCTGGGAATCCCACGCACGAAGTTGCCCCCAAGCTGTCAACGATCGCAACCGTTGCAACAGATCCCGATCCAACTCAGCAATTGACGATCGCTCCGGTAACTCCGCCAAACAATCTGCCGCCAAAAAGAGATTGGCAAAGTCAGCTTTTTCACTGGTTGCACGATCCAGTTGCACCAACAAGGCGATCGCCTGTTTCGCAAACCCAATGGGCAACTGACTCGCCAACAAAATCAACACTTCTCGCCAGGCATCATCATTCCAGTGCTGCCCAAAGATGGTGTGAATCAAATCATCCGTTGAAATTGCATTTTGGCTGCCTGAATCCCGTTGATTAAACCGCTCCCAAATCTCCGTCGCGCAGAAATATTCCAAAAAGGTGCGATGCACAAAAGCATAATAGCCCGTCCCCGCTGAACAGAGCGTGAAATTTCGCTCCTGCAAGGCATCAATCAAATCTTTAGCCCATCCTTCAGGATTCAGGCATATCTGATGACTGCGCAAATAATCTGCAATGATCATTTGCAAGTCGGCTTCGCGAATCAAGTTGCCAGACAAACCGCCATCGGTATTCTGCAAGAAGAATGCTACCTGTCGTACAATTTCTCGCTTTTGCTTCAGGAGTAACTTTATACGCTCAAATTGATCGGGCAGCCTTTTGTGCTCCACATCCCAGTCCTGTAGCAGCAGATCAGTGGCTTGGCGATAGAACTCCAATCGCTCATCCGGTAGCCGCGATTTACGATTCAAAATACACATCATGGTTAACATCAACGGATTGCCTGCCAACTCCCGAATTGTTCGACCTCGGGCGATTGCGTCGCTAATTCGGACTTGGTAGTGATCGCGATCGGCTTGTTGGCCGTCTCCAAAGGTTTCCTGATGCCAGCGATCGCAAAAATCCTTGATTTGCTGATCATCGAATTCTTCGAGCAACCAATGCCGAAACCCGTGATTCGTGAGCGATCGCGCATAGTTTTGGTAGCCATAAACCCGCGATGTCACAATAATTTTGGCCGCAGGATAGTCATGCGCCAATCGGCAAATTTCCCGAATCACTTCCTCCCGCTTGGCTGGTTCAAACACCTCATCCAATCCATCAAAGAGCAGCAGCACCCGCCCAGCGCTCAACCAGTCATGCAACTGGGATTTATTCAACCGATCCAAGACATTCCCTGCATGGAAATAGTCCAAAACATCCAAGGACACTTGGCGCGATAATTTCCGTAACTCCACAAACAAGGGCAACGGCCGCAACAGCAACTGATCCGAAGGCTGGGTGTGATTGGTTTTAAATAGCTCGTTTTCATAGGTCGCCCAATCCAGCGCTAAATATTTGAGCAACGTGGATTTTCCTGAACCCGGATCGCCCAAAATCACGAACAAGTTCATGTTCGGATTTTTGACCAATTCCACCACGGATTGCGGCGCTTGATTGCGATAAAGATCCCGCAATTGCTCTTGCTGGTTTTCGTCGAGTTCTTCCTTCAGCAAGCCATATTGCCGCAGCAATTCCTTGGGCGCTTTGTCCAGTTGCGGCAAATATTCCCCACATTCCCGCGCCCGTTGCGGCAAAAACACTTGCCACAGCTTCACCGAATAGGCTCCCCCATCGGTGGCCAACTGGTCGAGCGGCAAAACCTCATGGTCGGTTTGGAGCGATCGCGCATAGGCCAACAGGTCAAAATCCACGATCGGCCCTGCTAGGTCGCGAACTAAATCACGGGTTTCCGCCGCCAGCTCGAACTGGGCGATCGCCCGCAACTCCGCATCCGCCCCAATCAAATCATGGGCGTATTTCTGATAGCGTTTGGCGATTTTTTGCCAATTAAATTCCTGGGGCAAGGGCTTGAGCCTCAGGGCTAACCAGCGATCGGCCCAAACCACCGGATCGACTTGCCCCCCATCCGTGAACACGCTCCCCAACACCCCCGCCACCGCCGGATCAGCAATCAACCGTTTTAACGATTCGGTATAAGCCTGAACCCGCTCCAATTCATCATCCAAGCAATCTTCAAGCTCTCGCTGCACCAAGTCCAAAAAGCCCTTAATCGCTTTGCCCGTCGCCGTCTCCAGCGGGTCAGACCCAAAGCGATTGACCAGTCCTTGCAACCGCCCCTTAAAAAAATCCTTGACGTAATCTTTGAGCGTGTCCTTGGCCAGCTCTTCCATCACCGCGCCAAAGGCAAACCCCACCGCCTGCGTCACGCCCCAGATTACTAACCAGTCCACCATCGGAGTCTCACAAAGGATGATTGGCTGCATCAATTATGCGCGATCGCCCTGCGAGGAAACAGATGCACGCTAGAGCCGATCGACCGTCAGGCCAAAAGGTTGGGGGATGGGTGGGTTTTACAAGATTTTTGGACAGGGCAACATCAGCCCGATCGTTCCCAACGGAACTTGCGATCGGCCTCGGCGATCGGCACATCATTAATGCTGGCTTCCCGGCGCTGCATCAAGCCGTTGGGCGCAAATTCCCATTGCTCGTTGCCATAGGCGCGATACCACTGCCCCGAGTCCGTGTGGTATTCATACTCGAACTTCACGGAGATTCGGTTATCGGTGAAGCTCCAAAGTTCCTTCTTGAGGCGATAGTCCAGCTCATGACTCCACTTGCGGGTCAGGAACTCGCGGATTTTGTCCCGCCCCGCAAAGAATTCCGATCGATTGCGCCAAACTGAATCTTCCGTGTAAGCCAGCGATACGCGCTCCGGGTCGCGGGTGTTCCAAGCATCTTCGGCGGCTTGCACCTTGGCGATCGCGGTTTCGCGGGTAAACGGCGGCAGGGGCGGACGACTTTCCATGGCTGGAACCCTTATGTGGTCACTTCGTAACGACAGTGGGAGCGGGTGGCGGCTCAAAAAATTCCCAAAAAAAATGCAGAGATCCGGCAGACGAATCTGCCAGGTCTCCGCAGCGGTGACACATCTCTCCACTACTCTTGCTTATATTGTTGCCTTGAAAGGGGAAAAAGTTCCAGCTTTTCTAAAAAATTTTTTTGCCCTGTCGAATTGCCCTGTCGAATTGCTCTGCCTGATCGCGCTGTGCATCACCCTTGATAGCCACTGAGAACGATTGTGATTGGTATGATTTGCTTCATTGAGTAATCAGGCGCTTTTGATTGCTGATGCGGGAAAATGTTGTTTTAGCTTGAATTTTCCGTATTTTAGAGATTCTTTGCTGCTTCAAGCGATATGTATCTCTTGTTACTTGTGCCAGAAAAACACATTGATTGTTGCCGGATTTTTAACCGTCACATTTCCGGAATCAGAATTGAAAAATCACGCTAAGGCCCTATTTCTCAGTGGAGGTTTCAGCGCAATTCTCCATGGGGTTGTTGCTAGCTGGGTGGGGCAAGATGGAGATGGGGATGAGAATTGGCCAGAATTTTGATCAAGATTGGCTCTAGCTGGTTTCCGGCCCTACGCTACGATTTGGGATCCCGAAATGGATTGCGACAGATGGGGGGAGCAACCATCGGGGAGCGATCGGGTGGCTTCGTTTGCAGGTTGGGTCATTTTTGGGCAACTTTAAGCGGATCGAATCCCGGATTGCTTGCAGTCTTGATTGCTTGCGGTGAAGTTTGTGGACAAGGGAAACTCTGGATTGCTATGGACAACTCAACTCGTCGATCGGATGCGTTAGGAACCAATGGGGCGGGAACGGCTCCCCTGTCGTTGCTGGAAGCCCAAAAGGTTTTGGCGGTGTTTAACTGTTTGGAAGAAGCGCCCAGTCTCTCGGAGAGTCAGCAGGCGATTATTCGATCGGCTCTGCGGACGGTGGCTCAGGAGGCGGACTGCGTGATTTTTGGAGTTTGTGCGGATTCGATCGCCCAAGGGTTGGCGGCCGTGCGGGCCTATGGGGCTGGTTTAGATCGTGAAGTGCCGCCGGAGCCGGAACAGCGGGGGGTGGCCAATCCGGAACAGCCGATTTATATCAAGTGCAACACCAACTCTCTGTTGTTCTATGCGGAACCCTACCAGGGTGAAAATCGAGGGGTTTTGGTGTCCTGTCAGTCCCATGTGGATGAGGAATTGAATGCGATGTATGGCCATCTACCCTTAGATTTGTTTGCCTAGGGCGATGGGGCGACCAAGGGGACGGTGGTTGAGCGATCGCGCCCGGGGGCTTGGCCGGTGGCAACGGATCCGGCAACTCCCGAAAATGGTGCGGGGCGGTGGCGTTTGGGGGCTGCTGTTGGTGTTGCTGGTGATCGGGGGAATGTTGGCGCTGAAAATGCCGCCCGTTTTGGGATCCGCAGCCCTGCACCCGCTTTCCCAGTGGTCGGCCCAGTTATCCGAGGGGGATGCTATGGAGCTTTTGGCGGATCCATTTTTGCAGTTGCCGGGGCCGGACTCGGTGCATGTGGTTTGGTTCACGGAGTGGCCGGGCGATCGCCATTGGGTGGATTGGGGCGATCGGCTCGATCGGCAGGCCTTGGCCCAAACCCGCCGCTTGACTCGTACCCGTGAAGATGGCCAATCGCGACTGCCGGAGCGGGTGGCGGCCCAGCGGCCCGAGGGGGTGAAGGTTTGGGAGCGGCCCATTTGGCGACATGAGGCGATCGTTTCGGGGTTGCTGCCGGGCCAGTCGGTTCCCTATCGGGTGACGAGTCAAGGGGGCGATCGCGCCGTCAGTAGCGGAGTGTTTCGCCTGTCGCCCCAACCGCTGCCGGGCCAACCGCTGCAACTGCTGTTGACTTCGGATCATCAACTGAAGCCAATGGTGGCGGCCAACTTGCAACAGGTGGTGGCCACGGTGGGCCGGGTGGATGGGGTGTTGTTTGCGGGGGACTTGGTGAATGTGCCCGATCGCGCTTCGGAGTGGTTTGACGATGCGGGCGGTGGGGCGTTTTTTCCCTGTTTGCAAGGACGAGCCAATCGATCGCTCCAAGGTCACACCTACCAAGGCGGGGCTATTTTGCAGGAGGCTCCCCTGTTCGCGGCCCTAGGCAACCACGAGGTGATGGGTCGGGTGGGGCGGGCCCAAGATCTCAACCGGGAATTTTATGACACTGTGCCTCGCTGGGTCGCGAAGCAGTGGGCCGCGCAACAGGAGGCTGCGCAACGGGGGGCGGGCGATCGGGTCTTAGATCCGGCTTCCGGCGAAGTTTCAGGGGCAACGTCGGGGGAAACACCAGGGGCTGCAATCAGCCTGGCCGCCTTGGCGGATCAATCGTTCAACACGCGCACCTATGAGGAAATTTGGACGTTGCCGACTAACGATCGGGGCGAGGGCAATTACTACGCCGTCAGCTTTGGAGATCTGCGGTTGGTGGTGTTGAACGTGACACAAGCTTGGCGATCGCCCATTTTGACGGCGAAGTTTGGCGGCCGCTTCCACGAAGGCCAGCCCCAAAGTCCGATCGATTGGGGTTGGGGTCAGCATATTTTTGAGTCGATCGCCCCGGGGAGTCCGCAATTTCAATGGCTCCAGGCGGAATTGGCCGGCGAGCCATTTCGCCAAGCCAAGTATCGCGTGGTTATGTTTCACCACCCGCCCCATACCTTGGGGGATAACAGCGTGCCGCCCTTCACGGATCCCATCCAGACGATCGAGCGGGATGACCTGGGCCAGGTGATGGCGGTGAAATATGCCTATCCGCGCGATCAAGATGTGATTGCCCAATATTTGTCCCCCCTGCTGGAATCGGCGGAGGTGGATTTGGTGTTGTATGGCCACTCGCACCTGTGGAATCGGTTCCGCCTTGGCCGCACCCACTACCTGGAAACGTCGAACGTGGGCAATAGCTATGGGGCGGCCTGGGGCGATCGGGGGCGATCGGGCATTCCGCCGGAGGGTAGCGGGTTTGAGCGATCGGACTATGTGGCGATCGGGGATCCCAATGGATTGCCCCCAATTGTGCCCTCGATCTCTCCTTTGATTGATCCCTTGGATCAAACCCCTCAGCCCTACTTGGCCAGCAACGAAATCACCGCCTTCAGCATTTTGGACACGGCTGCCGGAACGGTCACTAGCTATGTTTTTGACCCCAGAAAGCCGGAGCAACCCGCTCAACCGTTCGATCGGTTCACGATTGGGGCCCCGGCCAACGAGGGAGACCGTTGAGGAGCGAGTTGCTGCTCACGGGATCAACTTGATTCGCTCAGTCTGATCAACGCAATTTGGTGAATTCAACCTGATTCGCTCAACCGGATTAACTCAGTCCGGTTAGCTCAGTTTGACTGGCTCAGTTTGACTGGCTCAGTTTGGTTAGCGAGTACCAAACACCCGTTGCACGCAGGTACGCGCAATTTGCATCATTTCTGGCGGCAGCTCATTGCTGTTCGATTGCTGCATCCGTTGGTAGAGATTCATGGTTTGCTGCAAGGTATAGCGCGACTGGAATTCCGCCAAGGAGCATTGGCAATATTGCGTAGCCTGCTGTTGGTTAAACTGACCCGATTGTTGAGCCGATCGGGTGCAGCTTTGCAAAAAGGCGCGCGAAAATTCTGGCGGGTAAGCATTGCGCTGGGTCAGGCTCCCGATCGATGGGCGATCGGTCTCGATCGGCTCTGCGGCTTGGGCGCTCAAACCGGACGCAAGGCCCAGGGCCACAAAGCTCCCTACGATGGTCAACGATTGCAGCGCCTGGGTCGGAAAGTTACGTTTCATAGTGTCGTGGTTGTTTGAAATCAGCAGCCCACAGCCCACACCGCCAGCCCATCTTGCAAGACGGCACTAACGGGCCTGAGCAAAGCTACCCTCAGTCGATTTCAACCTTTGCATAGGTCAAGCCGAACGATCGGGAAAGTTGCGGGATCGTGATTGATCGCTCAAGCTCTCCAAATCAGTTCGGCTCATAATGAGAGCGGCGATCGCCCCCATGTGTTGATTGGCCCATGCACGGGTTGAGTTAACTGATTGAATTAAAAGACTCATCCCCGCACCCATGGGTTGCAAGCTTTGAATGATTCAAGTTCTGGATGATTGCGAAGGCCGATCTGGAATGCAGGTTGCCATTGACATCACAAACCCGCATAACCGGCCCGCACAACCAACCCGCACTCCGAACCTGCTTTTCAATCCCGATCGGGGATGGTGGTCTGTTTAATTCCTAGCTCAGTTCCTTAACGCTGGCCACCAGCTCAGACACTTTTTCTTTTGCACTGCCAAACAGCATCATCGTTTTGTCTTCATAGAAGAGCGCATTATCCAAACCGGCAAATCCGGGGTTCATGCTGCGTTTAATCACGATCGTGTGTTTGGCGCGATCGACTTCCAGAATCGGCATTCCGTAGATCGGGCTTTGGGGATTGTCCCGGGCATCCGGGTTCACCACATCATTGGCCCCAATCACCAGCGCCACATCCACCCGTTCAAAGTCCGGGTTAATGTCGTCCAGGTCGCACAGTTGGGAATAGGGCACGTTGGCTTCCGCCAGCAACACGTTCATGTGGCCCGGCATCCGACCTGCCACCGGGTGAATGGCATAGCGCACATCAACACCTAACCGTTCGAGCTGATCGGCCAATTCCCGCACGGCGTGCTGGGCTTGGGCCACCGCCATGCCATAACCGGGCACAATCGCCACCGATCGGGCATAGCCCAACATCATGGCGCATTCTTCCGGGTCGATCGAGCGCACCGTGTGGGAACCCGCATCGCTGCTGCCGCCGTCGCCCGTGGCCGTGCTGACGCTGCCAAAGGCCCCAAAGAGCACATTGGTCAGCGATCGGTTCATGGCCTTGCACATGATTTGGGTCAAGATCAGCCCCGAAGCGCCCACCAGCGCCCCGGCAATTACCAGCATTTCATTACCCAACACAAAACCCGCCGCACTGGCCGCCAGCCCGGACAGGGAGTTCAGCAGCGAAATCACGACCGGCGTATCAGCACCCCCGATCGGCAACACCACCAACACCCCCTGCACCAGGGAAATGCCCGTCAGCAGCCACAAAACCGTCAAATCGCCCGGGTGAATCAGCAAATAAGCACCGCTGGCCACAAAGCCCAGCAGCAAGCCGAAATTCACCGGTTGTTGCAGGGGGAAAGTGATGGGTGCGCCGGTTACCAGTCCTTGCAGCTTGGCAAAGGCCATGAAACTGCCCGTGAGGGTCACGCCCCCAATCAGCAGCCCGGCAATGACGGTCACGGCCGTGTCGGTGGGAACCGGTGCGCCCGTGTTCACAATCCGCCAATATTCCGCCGCTGCCACCAGGGCCGAGGCCGCGCCGCCCAACCCGTTCAACAGGCCCACCATCTGGGGCATGTCGGTCATGGCAACGCGCTTGGCGGCAATCAGACCAATCACCGATCCTGCCACCAGGGTGGCCAACAGTGCGCCGTAGTTTACGGCGGAGCGATCGAGCAGGGTCACCCCGATCGCCATGGCCATGCCCACGGCCGCCAGCCAGTTGCCCCGGCGAGCGGTGGCGGGCGATCCCAACATTTTGATCCCCACAATGAACAGGGCCGCAGCGGCCAAGTTGCTTAGCCGGGCGATCGTTGTCCACCATTCAGCGGGCAAAACACCCGATACAAGTCCATCGATCATTCCTTATGTCCTCGCCCTTTGGTCTCAGGATGCTTCAAAATTCCAGCCTTTCATTGAGCCAAGCGTTGAATGAAGCATTGAACGAATATTGAGTTAAGTCTTGAATTGAACCCTGGAATTGAACTCTGGAATTCAAATCCGGAATCGAACCCCGAAATTCAACCCCAGAATTCAACCCCGGAATTCAACCTTTGGTGATCCCCTGCATCAAACCCTCAATTACATCCTGAATTTGTACCGGCTGACTTCGATTGGCCTTTGCTCCCGATCGCTTGTCCATTTTGAAGATGAAAAATAGCCATTGGGCGATGGAACAGTTGGACAATCGAGTCAGGCGATCGGTTTAGGAAAGGATCATTGCTGGGGAATTTAGAGGTTGCTTCTCAGGTTGTCTTCAAGCCTTTTCAAGTTCAAGCCTTTTTCAGGCCTTTTCAAGTGGCTGCTTCAAGTGGCTGTCAGGCTATTTCTTAAACATTTGCAGCATTCGATCGGTCACCCAAAAGCCACCAACCACATTCACCATGGCCAGCACAATGGCCACCAAGCCCAGAATGGTGGGGCCGCTGAGTTGTGCTGCGCCGCCGGCCAAAATTGCCCCCACCACGGCAATTCCAGAAATGGCATTCGCACCGGACATCAGAGGGGTATGGAGCGTGGGAGGCACTTTGTTGATGATTTCAAACCCCACAAAGGAGGCCAAAACAAACACCACCAAACCCGTTACCAAGGTTTCACTCATGAGGCCAACACCATTGATTCAGCCGAAGGGGTTTCTGAGAGCGTGGCGACCAAATTTCGCACTCGATCGTTGCGAATTTCACCGCCGTGGGTGATGCAAACCGCATCCAAAATGTCATCGGCAAAGTTGAACACCGGTTGCCCGTCTTTGATTAACCAGTCCAACAGGGCCGAACAGTTTTTGGCGTATTGCATACTGGTGTGGGTGGTGACCGTGCTGGCCAAGTGCATCGGGGCCAAAATTTGCACCCCATTCACCACATGGTCATGGCCCGGTTGACTGCATTCACAGTTACCGCCCTGTTCTGCGGCCAAGTCCACAATCACGGAACCGGGCTTCATTTGGGCCACGGTGTCGGCGGTGACCATGATCGGGGCACGGCGGCCGGGAATTTTGGCGGTGGTGATCACCACGTCAGCCCCGATCGCCCGTTCAGCCACGGTGGCTTGAATCCGAGCTTGCAAATTATCGGAAACCGCTTTGGCATAACCGTTTTGCCCGCTGGTTTCTTCCTCGATCATCATTTCCACAAACCGGGCCCCGAGGCTTTGCACCTCGTCGCGGGTTTCCGGGCGGATGTCAAAGGCTTCCACCACGGCCCCCAATCGGCGGGCGGTGGCGATCGCCTGCAACCCGGCCACACCCACACCCAACACCAGCACCTTGGCCGGCGGAATGGTTCCCGCCGCTGTGGTCAACATGGGGAAATATTTGGGCAGGGCCGCCGCCGCCAACAGCACAGCCTTGTAGCCGGCTGCGTTGGCCTGAGACGAAAGGGCATCCGCCACCTGCGCACGGGTGCTGCGGGGCACGAATTCTAGGGAAATCGCTGTGATGCCCCGTTCTGCCAGGGTTTTGATGGACTGAGGGCGATCGAGCGGCTCCAAAAAGCCCATCAGCATCGATCCCGATTTCAGCCAACCCAGTTCCTCATCGGTGGGGGGCAAAACCTTTGTCACCAAATCCGACGTTTGCCACAGTTGAGCGCGATCGCTCGTCACTGTTGCGCCCGCCGCTTCATAGGCCGAATCCGTAAATCCTGCGCGTTCTCCCGCGCCGGTTTCCACGGCAATCGCTAGCCCTTTTTTGACCCAACGAGCTACCACGTCGGGAACCAGGGCCACGCGCCGTTCATCCAGCGCCACTTCTTTCACAACCGCAACTTTCATACGCGTTCGCTTCCGCGCAACTGCTTGCATCCTAGGCCGATCCCCCGGTTGCGATCGGAATTTTCAACTTGTCTTATCGATCGCGCGATCGAGTGATGACATTTATAACAACTTGCCTAAAGGAATTTGTTGCAATTTCGTGGGCTTTCTCAAGAACGCTCATCGCCTTGAGAGATAAGCTTTTCCCTTTCTTTGAAGAAAAACAATCATCGTCAAAACCACTTCATTAGAGGAAAGGATTTTGCGGTGACTTTATTCCAGCAATTCTTAAGAACATCTTTAGGGAATCACTAGGCAAAAATAGGGATCAAATGCCCAAGGTGTTTGATTGTGCTGGAACTTGATTTTGAAAAGCTCAAAATTGAGATGGAACCTCTTTTTAATCTCACAGAAAACTTGATGAAGTTTTTGAATTTCTTCATGAAGTTCTGCAACTGATTTGTAACGAGCTATGGGAAGTGATTCCGCAATCAGGGGGATGATGGGTTTCCGACTGCCCCCCAATGGCCTCTAATTCACCCCGATTCACCCCGATTCACTCTGCACTGACGCGACTGAAAGGGAAATCCCCCCGATCACCCCGGGATTTGCCTTTGCGCGGTGGGAACGACCCGATCGGCTGTAAATTAAGGGGAGTCAGCGTTTAGCGCCGCCTTGCCATGACCTCCAAACCCAACCCCACAACCAGCAAAACCACCCCCAAACCTCCCGCCAAGAAAATGCCCTCACCCCTGGATTGCCTGGGGGGTTCCGGAATTTCGGCGGCGATCGCGGTGGGAGCCGGCGCACTGACCTATAAAATTGCCCAAACCTTTGCCGCCCACCCCATCACCAGCACCAACCGCCTCACCCTCAGCATTGGCGGTGCGGTGCGTACCTTGGTGGTCGGGGTGGGAACCCTGGGAACCTGTGTCTTTAGCTTTGTGGCCCTGGGGTTGTTGGCGCTGATGGTGCAGCTTTGGGTGCAGGGGAACCGGGGCGATCGGCCCACCGATGCTTAGGAGCACCTGCTTAGGCGCACAAGCAGTAGAAATCAGTCAAGCAATAGAAATCGGTCGAGAATCCGTCAGAAATCGGTAGGGCGTAATGGGTGCGGAACTCCAGCAATTGAGCATCCCCATGAAAACGGGGGTGTGGATTTTGGGCGATCAACTGTGGCACGAGCAGGCGGCGTTGGTGGCCTGTGCGGGCGATCGGGCACGGGTTCCGGTAATCGCGATCGAGTCCCTGGCCCACGTGCGCCAACGGCCCTACCATGCCCAAAAGTTGGTGCTGGTTTGGTCGGCCATGCGCCACTTTGTGCGGGAGTTGCAGGATATGGGCTGGCCCGCCACCTGGGCCGAAGCAGAAGATTTCGCCACGCCCCTCCGCGCCTGGGTCGTCAAACACCAAATCGATCGGCTGCTGGTGATGGCTCCGGTCGATCGGCCCTTTCAGCAAACCCTGAATCAGCTCGATTTGCCCTGCAAACTGGAGCAAATCCCCAATAACCAATTCCTCTGGAGCGAAGAAGAGCTAGCGGACTGGTTTGGCAGTCGCAAACGCTTCCTGATGGAAGATTTCTATCGGGAAGGGCGCAAACGATTCCAAATTTTGATGGAGGGTTCCAAGCCCGTCGGCAGCCAGTGGAATTTCGACAAAGACAACCGCCAACCCCCCAAGGGGCCGCTACATCCACCCGCGCCGCTGGAGTTTGCGCCCAATGAAATTGTGCTGACGGTGATCGAAAAGGTGCGATCGCTCGATTTGCCCACCTACGGATCGCTGGACAATTTCCGCTGGGCCACCACCCGATCGCGGGCCCTCGACGTACTCGACCACTTCATCGCCCACCGGCTCCGCACCTTTGGCCCCTACCAAGATGCGATGGTGACGGGCCAGGACACCCTGTGGCACGCCCTGCTCTCGCCCTACCTCAACATCGGGTTGCTGCACCCGCGTGAGGTGATCTTTGCCGCCGAAAAAGCCTGGCGCGATCGGGGCCTGCCGATCGCCAGCGTCGAAGGCTTCATTCGCCAAGTGCTGGGCTGGCGGGAATATATGCGCGGCATTTACCTGCAAGTGCTGAAGGCCAACGAGGAACCGCCCTACCCCGATCGCAACTGGTTTAACCACCAACACGCCCTGCCCCAGTGGTTTTGGGACGGCAACACCGATTTGAACTGTCTGCGCCAGGTGCTGCAACAGGTCGATCGCACCGGTTATGCTCACCACATTCAGCGGCTCATGGTGCTGTCGAATTTTGCCCTGATCGCCGGTCTGAATCCCCAGGAAGTTGAAAACTGGTTCCACGCGGTTTTTATTGATGCCTACGATTGGGTGATGCAAACCAATGTGTTGGGGATGGGGTTATTTGCCGATGGTGGGGTGCTGGCTTCCAAGCCCTACGCAGCCTCAGCGAACTACATCAACCGGATGAGCGACTATTGCAAAGGTTGTCGCTATAATCCGCGCGATCGCACGGGCCCGAAAGCTTGTCCGTTTAACTTTTTCTATTGGGATTTCCTGGCACGGCACGAGACCAAATTGCGATCGCAGGGGCGCATGAGCCTAATTTTGAAACATCTGGAAAAAATCCCCGCCGAAGAAATGGCCGCGATCCGCGCCCTCTCCGTGGCCTGGCATCGTCAACAGCAATTATTGAATGAGTAGAATATCGATATTCTCAATCTCCAGAGCCGGAAACTTGAGTTGAATAAAAGGTTAATCAGTCAATAATGACCGAACCAATATCGACCTTATCCAACGGCCCTCCCGATCGCGATCGTATCCTTGCTACCCTGCGGCAACTCGCTCCCGATCTTCACCAAAGATATGGTGTAACCCGGCTTGGCATTTTTGGTTCAGTGGCCCGCAACGAAGCCAAGCCTGATAGCGATATCGATATCGTCTTGGAATTGACCGTGCCTGACCTATTCACAATGGTGGATATCAAATCAGATTTAGAGCAAATTTTCCAACGTTCGATCAACCTAATTCGTTATCGCCTGCGCATGAATCCCTATCTGAAACGCCGGATCGATCGCGATGCAATTTATATCTGAGGCTTAGGATATCAAGGCTCCAAAATCTTGACCAAAATTCGGAGCAAGCTCTCCAAATCATCAGGCACACGATAAAGAATTAGGCTTTGCTCCACTTGCTTGCGCGATCGATCTAAGCGGCCAAATTGCCAAACATCACCCGTAGACACCGCTCCCAACAAATAATCTTGATCACTATCCGTCCATTGATCCAGCGCAATCAACTCCACCGCTAACTGTGTAAACCCACGCGCTAAATCAGCATTCTTCGCCTCAATCACCAGCAGCTTTTGCGCCGCATAAAGATAATAATCAAGAGAGCCTTTCAGTTGCTCATTAACCATTAAGGGATATTCAATTCGCAGTTGCGCCCGCGTGTAATGCACCACATCCAACAACAATGGTGCAATTAACAATTCCCGCCGAGCCGCTTCACTGCTGAGGCTAATGTAAGGCAAGCTCTCTTGAATGCGTGTTTTTAGATCTTCCAGGCGATCGAGCGGTGCAGTGCTGTGGGGCAAGACCAGGCGCGATCGCTGCAACGTATAGCCAAACTCCGCCAAAATATCGTCTGGCTCATAGGCCATCTCAAAATATTGCCGAAAGCTATAGGATTGCCCCGGACGCAGAATGCTTGGTCTAGTCATCGCAATTCATCTCCAACCACAGCACTAAAAATGAAAAAGTCTTGCTCCTTCATGCAAACAAGCTGTTACCTGGGGCGGAACGCCTAAATTACGCATTCGCTCCAATGAACGGTAATTGTCATGTTGGCCGGAAGCAAAGTCCAGCGAAAATGACAACTCAATAACACGACCACTAGGATTAATCAAAAATTCACGAGCGCTAGACATCTCGCCAGACAAAAAAGATATATCACCCCAACCCCGATAAATTGTTGGGTCAGACATGTGCTCCAAGCTATCAGCAGTTGCGCCAAGATAGCGTCGAACCGCTTCTTTCATAGATGCCGCTTGAGCCGCTGAACCCACATAAGCTTGGGGATTTTGGGGACAAGCTCGCCGCAATTGTTCCCAATTAACTGTCTGCGCTGACGTGGGAGTTGAAACCAAGGCTAATCCAACTAGAGCGATCGCCGATTGACGAAGGATGAATAATCCCAGCATAAATGACTGACTTCAAAATTATTTCTAGTGTATTTCTGGAAGCGATAGGATTGCCCCAAACGCAGGCTCTAACATTAGGCTAACTCTGATCCTATTAACCATGCTCATATAGGTCGAATTTGGGATCTAGCCAAATTACATGAAACACGTCCCGAATACGGTATCCCACCATCGGCGCTTTGCCAGAGAAACGCAGGGCAATGAAGAAATCCACATCTTCAGTGATGTGGTTGGGAATAGGAGCTCTGATGCTCTCTCGGGCAATTTTTTCGGCCCCTAAACCATGACGATCGGCTGCCCAAATGTCTCGCCAAGTCATTTGACTGCGTTTCCATAAGGCTTTGGCAAAGTCCGCTTGTTCACGCCGATCGCAAGCATCCAAATCAAACCCGGCTTGTAAGTGGCGCAGGCAGAAGATGGGGTGAGCCTGATCATAATTCAGAATCTTTTCAACAGAGGGTTCAGCAATTCTCCCCCGTCCTGGTGATGATGGGATGGTGGGTGACTGGATGCGTTTTCTCTTACCCATTACCCTGCTACAAGCTGACTTTTAAAATAGTCGCGCATGAGATCGTGGGCGATCGCGCAATCTTTTTCTGTGCTTGTCCAGGGTTTTTCCTGGTGCGTTAAATTGGCCAGCACTGTTCCTGTGTACTTACCAAAAACGCTATAAACTTCATCAATCAAATCACGAGTATCACTGTCAATCTTTTCAGGATTAAAGTCCTTATTTTCAGGTAGTGAATTGCGCCCAAAATCTTTGTACTGGACGTAAATTTCTGGAATCACTGGCCCATATTGCCAAGCCCTGATTTCGTCTGTGAAAAGTGGGCGATCTAACAAGGCTAGGTGAAACCCCTGTGCGTAGTAGAGTAATTTTTGGAGTTTCATATTGGTAATGTTGCCATCCTCTTCAAGGTTGGCAAGATGAATAAAATAGCTTGCAATATCGGAAGCTTTATACATATGTTTACTCCAAACTCGCAATCAATTTTATTGATTACTGTTATCAATTACAGTATAGCAAATTCAGATTGTACTGATTGCTCGGGAATAGAGCACCACCCAAAAAAATCGGGCTAGTGGGACACACTAACCCGATCGCCCTGCCGCTCAAGTAGAGCAAGCAACTCTTAGGAAGGAAACTTAGCGGTAGTCGCGATTTTGGATATCGCGCAGGCGAGCTTCGGGGCGCTTGAAGCGATCCATTTGGGCCTCGAAGAATTTGCGGTTGGCCATCAGGTGTTCCGGGTTTTCGTCATCCAGCGGATAGAGCAGGGCTGCCCGCAGCGCTTGGATGACGGCGGAGGTGACGCAATACATCGATCGCTGGAAGGTGATTCCGAGCTGGATCAACATATCGTCCTCACCCCGGCAATGTTGGTGATAGTAATCCAACAGGTATTGCGGCAGGAAATGCAACATATCCTGCATCAACTGTGTGGGCGGAATTCCGGCGGTTCCGACGGGGAATACGTCAGCGTACAGAATGCCGTAGTGGAAGTCCGCTTGCTCACTGGGCACTTGACCCGCCTGGGCATTGTAGGACTTGGTACCTCGGAACGGAGCCGTGCGATAAAACACTGCTTCCACGTAGGGCAATGCGGCATCGTAGAGCCACATGAAGCCCTTATCTTTAGGAACCAAATCAAACCATTCGCCGCGAATATTCACCCGGTGATAGATGGGGCGACCGGAAATCGCAAAGATGCCATTAATCAGGAAATTCATGGCATCGGGCACGCCCTTGAAGCCACCTTCATCGTAGATGTCCGACATTTCAAAGAACACTGGAGCCATGATTTCCCAAAACAGCCCCAAGTTGCTGTAGTAGGACATCATT
This sequence comes from Limnothrix sp. FACHB-881, assembly GCF_014698135.1. Lineage (NCBI taxonomy): Bacteria > Bacillati > Cyanobacteriota > Cyanophyceae > Pseudanabaenales > Pseudanabaenaceae > Limnothrix > Limnothrix sp. FACHB-881. The sequence continues at coordinate 31,246 of NZ_JACJSN010000027.1, read as the reverse complement.
CGGCATTGTTCAATGAAGGCTTCAGGGAAGAGTTTATACATCCCCAACATGATCGGATTGCCTTTGAAGTAGGCTTTGATGGCGCGATCGCAGTTTTGGCGATATTCGTCGGTGTTCAGGAAGTCATCAAACCGATTCACGCCCGCATACATTTTGCGATGCCAGAGCATGGCCTGCATACAGGCTTCCGCGAATTCCATGTTCACCCGATCGTGCCACAGGTGATGGAACAGCTTCGGCATTTTGATCGTTTCACCCTTGCTCATAAAGTCGAGCAATTCCGGGTGTGCCGTGGCAATGCCGCGCCAAATTCGCAAGTCGGCCGTGTCGCCCGCGTAGTGGTTCGGCAGGTCTAAATATTTCTGGGGTAGGAAATATTTAAAGAAGGGAAACGGATTCAGGAAAACTTCTTCGGCGATGTAGAGCAAGTCCCGCCAATAGAAGTCCATCGGCACCGCATAGGCCTTGTAGATCCCGATGATTTGCATCAGGTTTTCCGGCGTGTCGGGCAACATTGCGCCGCCCGCTTCCAGGCGATGGATTACTTCCGCAAATTCATGCTGCGACGGGGGAATTTTTGGGGCGGTGTCCGGTTTGATTGGGGTCTGAACCATGATGTTGTGGGGAAAATTCCAAGGTTTCAGAAAAGTCTTAGTGGGGGCAATTACACCTGATCGATCGCTTAACGGTGGGTCAACCTATGGGGGGCGCACGGCTGTGCGCCCCTACCCGGAGCTGTCCTTAATCGATCGCGGGGGCCTTTAGGGCTGGTTTGGTTGGGGCGATCGCCACCGGTTGGTTCACGATGGGAATCGCGGCGATCATCGCGTCCGTGGTCGGCTCGATCCACTTCACCAGCCAGGTGGGTTGAATGCCCAGCCAGACGATCAGCGCGGTCAAAATCAGACCCGGCAGGTGCTCATCAAACCGTACCGCCGGATAGTAGGCGGTGGCGTTGTCCAGGCGGCCAAAGCAGGTGCGATTCAGCAAAATCACGAAGTACACCGCCGTCAGCCCGGAAGCCAGGATGCAGAGCAGCGAAATCACGGGATAGGTGGTGAAGCTGCCTTGGAACACCATGTATTCCGCCACGAAGCCGACCATGCCGGGGATGCCCGCGCTGGCCATGCCCGCCAGCACCAACAGGCCGCTGGTCAGGGGCAAGCCGCGAATCGGACTCATCAACCCGTTCAGCTTGTCCAGGTCGCGGGTGCCGACTTTCTTTTCAATCACACCCACCAGGTAGAACAGAATCGCCAGGATCAAGCCGTGGCTGACCATTTGGGCTACGGAACCCAGCAGAGACAGGGGATTGAGGGCGGCGGCGGCCACGATGATGTAGCCCATGTGCCCGATCGAGCTGTAGGCCACCATCCGTTTGATGTCCTTTTGGGCGATCGCGGTCAATGCGCCATACATCACGCTGACCACACCCACCAGCGCCAGACCCGGGGCGATCGTCCCCCAAGCGTCGGGCAGCAGACCCAAGCCGTAGCGCAGCAGCCCGTAAGTACCCAACTTAGCGAGTACACCGCCCAGCAACACCGTGGTAGCGGGTGACGATTCCACATAGGCATCGGGCAGCCAGGTGTGCAGCGGCACCAGGGGAATCTTGATGCCGAAGCCAACGACCAACAGCAGCAAGCAGATCAGTTGAGCGCTGTCGGACAGTTTTTTGATGTCGATTTGCCCAATGTCAAAGCTGGTGGAGCCGCTGAGCCAGGTCAGGGCCAGGAAGCCCGCCAGGACGAGAATCCCGGAGATGGCGGTGTAGATCAGAAATTTCGTGGCCGCATAGCCGCGTTTCTGTTCGCTACCCCAAATCGCGATCAGCAGATAGAAGGGAATCAGCTCCAGTTCGTAGAACAGGATAAACAGCAGCAGGTTTTGGGCCAGGAATGCGCCGTTAATCCCGGCGATCGCCAGCAAAATCATTGAGTAGTAGAGCCGGGGGCGCTGCAAGTCCCGATCGCTGCTGCAAATGGCGATCCAAGCCAGCAGGGCAGTCAAGCCCACCAACGGCAGCGACAACCCATCCACACCCAGGCTGTAGCTCAAGCCCAGTTGCGGCACCCAGGGCAAATATTCGGTCATCTGGGCCCCGATCGCATTCACATCGACCTGGGCAAATAAATACAACGTCCACAGGGCGATCACGCTGGCAATGGCCAGGCTCACCTTTTTCAGTAGGGCGGAGTTGGGCTGACCGGGCCACAGACCCACCAGGGCCGCCCCGATCGCCGGAATTAAAATCAATGCGCTCAACATAGGCTTTTACTGTGACATTGCTGTGATTTACGGCTGTAGTCAAACGACGCGCTAACGCTGAATCACTGGGGGAGCAAGGGGCTTAAGCCCCTTGTCTGGTCTGGGTTCCGGGTAGGGGCGCACCGCCGTGCGCCCCTACAGGTTGACCCCACGGCGATCGAAAATGATCGGAACCTAGGGAACCGCCGGGGCCAGAATCGGCCAAGCGACCAGCGCCCCAAACAGCACCACCCCCAACAGAATCGACAGGGCATAGAACTGCACTTGACCCGTGGTGTTGTAGCGCAAGCCTTGGCCACCCACCACCGTCAGCGCCCCTACCGCATTCACAAAGCCATCGACAATGAACCGATCGATCCAGAACAGCACGCCGGACACAGCGCCTACCACCAGCACGATCGTGTTGCGATAGAGCTTCGCCGTATAGAGGTCATAGGCAAAGAAATCGCGAATCGGAGCCGGAATCGAATGTACCGGCTTGACCACCTGCGGATTCAGGTACAGGGCCGCCGCCGACCCCAAACCAATCAGGGACGAAGTGGCCAGGGCGATCGCCTCCGTAGTACCCAGGCTCGGTAATACCTGCCATTGAATCAACAGCAACGGCAGGTGCAACACCACACCCACCATCACCAGCGTTGAGAAACTCATGGGCCAGAGCACTTCCGGGGCCCGCTCGGTCATGGGTGACTCGGAGCCAAAGAACACCAATCCAAAGGTACGCATCAGGCTAAAGCCCGTCATGCCGTTGATCAGCAGCAGGGCCGCAAAGATCAACGGTTGATGGGCATCCAGCAAAGCACCGCCCAAGGCCGACAGCGACCAGAAGCAGCCCAGGGGCGGCACGGCCACCAAGCCCAGCATCCCCACCAGGAAGCCGGGACCCGCTGCCGGGCGCTTGGGCCACAAGCCACCCAACTGAGTGATGTCTTGGGTGACGCAGTTGGCAATCACGCAACCGGCGCTCATGGTCAACAGCACCATGGCCACGGAATAGGTCAAGCAGAGCAGCAGCGCCAAATTCAACTGACCAAAGCCGATCGCCACGAATACCAAGCCCATGTAGGCGCTGGTGGCGTAGGACAGCACGCGCTTAATGTCGATTTGGGCGATCGCGATCGCGCTGCACAGCAGGGCCGTCACCAAGCCCACCGACCATTCCACCGTCACCGCCACGGGCGACAGGGCAATCACCGGCTGGAATTTCACCAACACCCAAGCCCCGATCGGGACAACCACCGCATTTCGCAAAATCGATGCGGGCAGCGGCCCTTCCATGGCTTCATCCAGCCACAGGTGCAGCGGAATTTGGGCACATTTCCCGATCGGGCCAGCCACCAGGGCCAAGCCCAGCAGAGTCGCCACGGTCGGGTCAAGTTCCGCCGTCTTGGCCCACTCGGTCAAGTCCGTAAAGTTCCAAGTCCCGGCGATCGGCAGCAGGGCCACCACGCCCATCAGCAGCACCAAGTCCCCCACCCGCTTGGTCAAGAACGCATCACGCGCTCCCGTCACCACCAGCGGCTGGCTGAACCACAGGCCCACCAGCAGGTAAGTGCCCAGGGTCAGGATTTCTAGAACGATATAGCTGAAGAATGCCGAGTCGCACAGCACCAGCAGGCACATGCCGCCTTCAAACAAGCCCAGCAAGGAATAGAACCGGGCCCAACCCCAGTCCATTTCCATGTAACCCACGGCGAACAGTTGCGCCAGGAAGGTAATCCCGGAAATCAGGGCCATCGTGCCCACGTTCACCACGGAAGCCTTGAGGTCAAGATCCACATTCAGCCCCGCCGCATCCAGCCAGTTAAAAGAAATGGTGGCTTCCGGCTGGTTCCAAATCAGGGGCAGGGCGATCGCGCTATGTAAAAACGCTAGGCCCGTAGACAGAATGTTGAAATAGCCCGCCGGTCGCGGGCCGGTGCGCCGAATGAAGGCCGGCGACCAAAGCAGGGCCAACAGCCCGCCAAAGAGGGCGTAGGTCGGCACCAGCCAAAGGTTATCGATAATCCAGCGATCCATAGGCGTTTTCCATGGGAATCAGGGTACGAATAGCAGGTTTCGGGCGCAGAATTTTGGGCCGCAGAGTCTGAAACAGACAATGCAGCAACGCAGTCCTGTTATGCAAGTTTAAGAATGCTTTAGTTGTTTTTAAGATTACTGGGTTCAAAAGGGAAAATCTATAAGCAAATGCTTGGAAACTCCGATGAAGGGTCTAAGTGTGGCTTATTGCTAATCCCTGACATTTAGGATTCCTGTGAGGGCCGATCGCCAGGGCCAATCAAGAGTTTTGGGTCAATGATCCGGAGGACGATCTCGCTGTGGGGCTGTAAAGGACTATGAGACGGACGGCAACGGGCGATCGTGACTGATCAGAACTGATCAAAACTGATCAAAATAGTTGATCAGCAATCTGACATTGCTAAGTATTTATTACTAAGTATTGATCGCTAGACCATGATCCTGGATCTGAGCCACAGATTCGATTAATGGATTTAACTGAAGGATTCGATTTGAAGATTCGATATCCCATTCCCTCAAAATTCAATCCCCTCAAATCCCAAGTGAATCCCAAGTGATTGAATAGGCATCAACTGGGCAACGAATCTCATCAGCATTGAACAAGTCAGCAAATATGGGGATTGAATCATGGTGCACCACCCACTGGCGCAATCATCGGTAAAAACTGGTTCGCAAATGAGTTCGCAGATGGACTCAGAGATGAATTCAGAGATGAATTCGCACAATCATTCCCCAACTTGGATCCAGCAGCGAATCCAACGATCGGCCCCCGGATGGTTGGGGCTATGGCTCTTGGGGGCGATCGCTGGGGCGGGAATGGTTGTTGGGGCGGGGGTTTTGCCCGCTGCGGCCCAGGCTCAGGATTGCCGGAATCCGCAAGATCAAACCACCATGAACCGCTGCGCCTATGAAAGCTGGGAACGGGTCGATCGCACCTTAAATCAAACCTACCAACAGGCGATCGTCCGGCTCAGTGCCCCCCAACAGCAACAACTGGTGAGTGCCCAGCAAGCTTGGATCACTTTCCGCGATCGGCACTGTGCTTTTGCGTCTGGTGAGTTTGAAGGCGGCTCCATGCAACCGTTAATCGAATGGAGTTGCAAGGAGATCGTGACCCAGGAGCGGCTGAACGATTTGCAGGCCTATCGCCGAGGCACAACTCCTCCCGCCGGTCGCCTCAGCCAACCCGCTGCGGATGCGGCTTTAAATCGCGCCTACCAAGCCCTGTTGCAAGCCCAGTCAGGCAGCCAGCGATCGCGCCTGATTGCGGCTGAAGCGGCCTGGATTCAATTTCGCGATCGCGCCTGTGCCTTTGAACAAAGTCTGCAATCAACGGGCGATCGCTGTGTGATTCGCTTATCCGATCAGCGCACCGTTGCCCTGGAAGAAGCCTTGAGCAACCGTTGACCCCAAGGAACTGGTCTGGGGGATGGTGATCAAACTTGAATTGATCGAACTTGAATTGACCGAACTTGAGTTGAGTGAACTAATTTGGGCAATTTCGACTGTTTTTGTAAATTTTTTTGTATCAATTCAACTTTGTAGAGTGAGCCGTCAACCAATTGCTCCCGGCGCAGGGAGTGGCGGCGGCCCCCGATTTTTCAAATTTGGTCTATCGTAATCTTGAGGAACTCTAAAGACTCTTGCGGAATTCTTGTCTGAGAAAAATTGATTTTCTCAAGACTTACTTTGCAGAAATCGCCAAAAACAAACCGAAATTCACAATAATTTCAAAAAAATTGCGATTTCTGGGCATAATTCACACTTTTGAAAATATTTAGACAAACAATGAATGAAAAACCTTGATCAGGGTGGATTATTCTCAAAGAAATTAGCCCACGGGAACCCCGCGATCGAGTGATCGGGGTCTGAAACTCTGATTGCTGAGTCAGTTTAGATTAATCACAAATCACTAAAATGACAGGGTTCAGATAATCGATCACTCGCGGTTGGTTTCGTTGTGCAGCAAAATTCGGTCAATCGCCAGGTGGGAATAGATAGCTATCGCTAGGGGCTGTTTTATTTGTCGTGAACCGTTGCTGGGGTTGGGATGGGATCGAGGTTGAGTTTGGTCGCTGCTTGGCAAGCCTAGATGATGCCGCAACCTCAACTGAGCAGAAATTGAGCAGAAAACCTTGATCAGAAAACAGTTTTCATGATTCAGCAGTTGCGACGTTTGCCACTCCCGATCGTGTTGGTTGTGCCATTCATGGCGCAAATCTTGGTCATCGTGAGCTTGGTGGGATATTTGTCCTATGCTGGCGGCAAATCGTCCATTTTGGGTGTGTTGACGCAAATGCAGCGGGATACGGCCGATCGCGCCGATGACCTGTTGCAGGAGGTTTTGCGCGGGCTGCAAGACGCGAACCAACGAAATGCGAATAATTTGCGCCCGATCGTGGGCCAGCAGATTCAACAAACCAACACCATGCCCCAAGGGGGTCAACTCGATCGCCACCTGTGGAATCAGGTGATTACCAGTGATGATGTGGACTTGGTGGGGTTCGCAACGGCCACCGGGGAGTTCACGGGGGTTGAGCGTAACAGTCGGGGCAAGCTGCTGATCCGCAGCACCACTGATAACGGGGAACTTTGTCGCTATCTCGTGAACCATCAGGGCGATCGCCAGGCCCAGGTTGATTGTTTGCCCAACGTTCCCAATCCAGATTTTCGACAGCAGCCTTGGTATCGAATGGCGGTTGGGACAGGGGAACCCACTTGGAGCATTATTGATCCCCCTTTTCAGAAAATCACGACTTATTTAAGTGTGACTCAACCGTTGTGGGGCGATCGGGGCCGCCCATCGGGCGTGTTGATGGCGGGGCTGCGGCTTTCGCATCTGGGGCAACGGTTGGCCACAATGCAAGCGGGAAAACCAGGGCAACTCCTGATCTTGGAACGGAGTGGCCATCTCATCGCTGCCTCCACGGGGGAAAAACCGGCGGTGCTGCCCTTGTCTGGGGGAGGTCGCCAGCGCCTGACGGCCACCAGCAGCGAGAACCCCGTGACGGCGGAGGCTGCCCGAACCACAATGCGGTTAATTCAGGGCCAGCAACCGCTTCAGGATCGCCAAGCCACGATCACGGTGAACGAGGAACAGTACGCCGTTTTTTTGCGGCCGTTCAACGATGCCAGCGGTTTGGACTGGTGGTTGGTGGTGGTGACTCCCCATCAGGTCTATAGCAGCCCCCTGGAGCAAAATCGATGGCTGATCTTGGGGTTGTGTGGCGGTGCAATGGTGCTGGCGGGGTTAACGGGTTGGGGGTTGGCCCATTGGGTGACGCGGCCATTGATGGAGGTGCATGAGGCAGCCCAGGCGTTGGCCAGTGGCCAGTGGCAGCGACGGGTGACGGGGGACGATCGCCCCGATCGCTTGGGGGAATTAGCTCGGGCCTTTAACTTCATGGCCAATTGCGTGGAGGGGGCTTTTATTCAACTGACGGCCCAAAATCAGGAGCTACGGCGGATCGATCGGCTCAAGGATGAGTTCTTGGCCAGTACTTCCCATGCCCTACGATCGCCCTTGGCGGGGATGATTGCCATTGTGGAGTCTCTGTTGCGGGGGACGGGCGGCCCGCTGACTTCCCTGCAAAAAACAAATTTGGAACTGTTGTTGACCAGCAATCAGCGCCTGCAAAACTTGGTGAATGATTTGCTGGATGTGGCGCGGTTGCGCTACGGGGATGTGCGTTTGGATCCGCAGGCGATCGATTTGCGATCGGCGGTGCAGGTGGCGATCACGATGTTGCAGCCCCTGGCCGATCGCCGACACCTGACCCTGGTGATGCAAATTCCTGACCAGTTGCCGCCAGTGATGGCTGACCCCGATCGGCTCCAGCAGATTTTGCTGAATCTATTGGACTATGTCATTCAACAAGCTGCGGGCCAACAGATTCTGATTGCGGCTGAGTTTTTGTCTGAACAAGATATGGTGCGGGTCTCAACGCTCGATCGGGGCCCGGAACCGGCGATCGGGTCTTGGGGGCAAGAGTCGGCCCTTGCTCAGGAGGGTTCGGTTCTGCCCCTGATCGCTGATTCTCCCTCGTCCCTAGTCCTAGAGCCAGCTCAGTTAGATTCCATTGGTGGCCTGAGTGTAACCATTACCAAGCGCCTGGTGGAATTACATGGGGGAACGTTGGCTTTGGGCGATGTCTGCGGCCATGGCTGGGGGAATCCCTTGGGGAATCAGCCGGAGAATGCCCCGGGAAATCAGGCAACGACTGCTGCTCCCACAATCCGCGAGCGCATCAGTTTCACAATCCCGATCGCCTGGACAAGAGAACCCCCCACGCTCCAGATCGCTCCCAGTAACCATTGGACAGCGCCCCAGCCCCAGCCCCCAACCACCGCCGATCCCGATTTGCTGCCGTCTCACATCCTGGTGGTGGACGATGACCCACTGATTTTGCAAGGGCTGGCCAATTGGTTGGCGCTGGAACCGGGGTTTCGGGTGTCTGTGGCCCTCAGCGGGCGATCGGCCCTGGCTCAAATTCAGCAAGGCCCGGTACCTGACTTGCTGTTGCTGGATTTGCGAATGCCCGACCTCACGGGCTACGAGGTGATTGCCCAGTTGCGCCAAACCTGGTCACCTCAGGCCTTGCCGATCGTCCTGTTAAGCGAGCGAGCCTGTCCCCAGGAAATTGTGGCCGGCTTGGCGGCGGGAGCCAACGATCACCTCACCAAGCCGGTGACGGCCAGCGAACTGATTGCCCGCACCCGGGCCCATTTGCAAGTGCGCCAACTGCAACTGCAACAACAGCGAGCGGCCGCCGAGCATGAGCGCAAAATTGCCCTGTTTCTGGATGCGTTGCCCGTGGGGGTGGCGGTCTATCAAGCGGGGGGTGACCTGCTCTACCTGAACAGCTTGGGGCGACAACTGCTGAATTTAGATCCGAACTTAGACCCGAGTTTGGACCCAAGTTTAAATTCGGCTGCGCCCTTGTCGGTGTCGCTGGCCGATCGCCTGTATCGGGCCGGAACCGATCAACCGATTGAGCTGGCCCAGATCCCGGTGCAGTTGGGCGCAACGGGCCAAGCCGCCGTGACGGAAACCATTGAACTCGATCGGGGCAGCAGGCGCATTCCCTTTGAAATGCGGGCTGTGCCCATCACCGATGAAGCGGGGCAGGTGACCTATGCGGTGGTCACCTTTCAAGACATTACCGAGCGCCAAAAAACCGCCACCATTCTGGCCAACTATTCCCGATCGCTGGAAGCGGAAGTGGCCAATCGCACCGCAGCCCTGATTGAGTCGAATCGTCAGCTCGAAATTCAAATTTTGGAGCGGCAACGGGCTGAACAGGCACTCCAGCGGGCCAACCAAGAACTGACCCGCTTGGCGCAACTGGATGGGCTAACCCAAGTGGCCAATCGACGTGGTTTTGATGAGCACCTGGCGCGGGAGTGGGCCCGCTTGGCGCGATCGGGCCGTCCCCTGAGCCTGTTGCTGTTGGATGTGGACTGCTTCAAGGCCTACAACGATTGCTATGGCCATCCCTCCGGCGATGACTGTCTGATTCAAGTGGCGCGGGTGTTGGCAGATATGATTTGCCGGCCGGCGGATCTGGTGGCTCGCTATGGGGGAGAGGAGTTTGCCATTATTTTGCCGGAAACCCCCTTGGAAGGGGCGATCGCCATTGCCCACCAAGTCCGCACCCGGATCCGTGGTCGTCAATTGCCCCATGAGCGATCGATCGTGGCCCCCTTTGTGACGGTCAGCATTGGCGTGTCTTGCCTCGTGCCTAGCAGTGACTGCAAACCGGCGACCCTGATTGCCATGGCCGATTCAGCGCTCTACTGTGCAAAACAGGCCGGGCGCGATCGCTATTGTGTGCGAGCCAATCACCCCTCGATCGGGCAAGCGGCGGTCTAGCCACGGTGGAAATTAGAAACTAATTAGAAACTCACTAGAAATTTTTGGAAACTTTTGGAAATTTGATGAGCACCCCGGAGTTGGCTAACCTGGTTTGGCTACCGGTTTGGCTAAAACCTCCATGTCCTCCGTAATTTCTGCCATTGAGCTGTATTTAATTCGCCATGGCATCGCCGCCGAACGCGGCACTTATGTTAACGATGACGATCGCCCCCTCACCCCCGTGGGCCAAACCAAAACCCGCGCCATGGCCGATCGGCTGCGGGAACAGAAGCTGTGCTTTGACACCCTGGTCACCAGCCCCCTCGTGCGGGCCCGGGAAACCGCCGCCATTCTGCAAGGGGTGGGTTTGGCCGCCCAAGTGGAGACTTGGCCCGAACTGACACCCGATCGGGCGATCGACCCTTGGTTAGAGCGCTACGATCAGTGGCGAACCCAGCACCTGGCCCAAGCCGCCTTTCCCGCCAAGCCCTCTTCCCGGCTGCGGCTGGCCCTGGTGGGCCACGAACCCACCCTCAGCCAGTGGGCCAACCAACTAATCTGGGGCGATGGAAACCCGATCAATGATGCACGGGACACAATCGTGCTGAAAAAAGCAGGTATTATTGGTTTGATTTTGCCCCCCATGGGTTCTCCTCTTGGTTGCAGCCAGCTCTTTTGGCTGACCCCTCCCCGATTATTCCTATAGTTTTCTGCCCTTGCCCTATGGCTACACCAGCGACTTCCGATCGCGTCAACGAAAGCACTGGCGATTCAGCCAAAACGGCTGCCCCTGCCTGTGAATTCCGGCCGGGTCTCGAAGGTGTTCCCGCAACCCAATCGGCCATCAGTTATGTGGATGGCAAAAACGGCATCTTGGAATATCGAGGGATGGCGATCGAGGAGTTGGCGCAACATAGCACCTTCCTGGAAACCACCTTTCTGTTGATTTGGGGCTGTTTGCCCACCCGGGAAGAGCTGGAAGAATTTGAGCATGACATTCGCTATCACCGGCGGGTGAAGTTCCGGATTCGGGACATGATGAAATGCTTCCCGGAAAGCGGCCACCCGATGGATGCGCTGCAAGCTTCGGCGGCGGCCCTGGGGCTGTTTTACTCGCGGCGGGCCCTGCCCAACCCGGCCTACATCCGCCAAGCGGCCATTCGGTTGCTGGCGAAGATTCCAACGATGGTGGCGGCCTTCCAATCGATCCGCAAGGGCAATGACCCGATTCAACCCCGGGATGATTTGGGCTATGCGGCCAACTTCCTGTACATGCTCAATGAGCGCGAGCCGGCTCCCCTGGCGGCCCGGGTGTTTGACACCTGCTTGATCCTCCATGCGGAGCACACGATCAACGCATCCACCTTCTCGGCCATGGTGACCGCTTCCACCATGACCGACCCTTACGCGGTGGTGGCTTCGGCGGTGGGTACGTTGGCGGGGCCGCTCCACGGCGGGGCCAATGAGGAAGTGATCGATATGCTGGAGGCGATCGGCTCGATCGAGAATGTGGTTCCCTACATCGATCGCTGTATCGCGGAAAAGCAAAAAATCATGGGCTTTGGCCACCGGGTTTATAAGGTCAAAGACCCAAGGGCCACGGTGCTGCAAAGCCTTGCGGAAGAACTGTTTGACAACTTGGGCCGCGACCAATATTACGACTTGGCCTTGGAAGTGGAGCGCGTCGTGTCCGATCGCCTGGGCCACAAGGGCATTTACCCCAACGTGGACTTCTACTCGGGCTTGGTTTATCGTCGCCTGGGCATCCCGACGGATCTGTTCACGCCGGTTTTTGCGATCGCCCGCGTGGCCGGGTGGTTAGCCCACTGGCGCGAACAACTGTCCACCAATCGCATCTTCCGGCCCACCCAAATCTACACGGGTGAGCATGGGGCATCGTACCAGCCGATCGAGCAGCGCCAATCTCTCGTGCGGTTTGATACGCTCGCCAACTAGCGCTGCCCTTAGGCGCTGCCGTTCATGGACTTAATGCGATCGCTCCCCTTGGGGCTGTATCTTGAACAACCGGTCACTTGGCTCCATCGCCTGGATTCTCGGGTGAAGCTGGGTTGGCTGCTGGCTTTCCTGCTGATGCCCGTTTTGGCCAGCGGGGTGGCCCGGTTGGGGTTGGTGGCCCTGTTGGTGCTGTTGACCGTGGGGGCCGGAATTCCCTGGCGAGTTTGGCGACAGCAGTTGGTTTGGTTGTTGCTGGTGGGCTTTTTTGCCACCTTGCTCACGGCCCTGTCTCCCGATGGCTATGGCCTGAAATATCAACCCCGATCACCTGCGGACTTGAATTGGTCAAGTTTGAATTCGTCAAATAATCAAGACCCGGCCAGCGGTTCAGCCCCAGTGGGCCAGGCGATCGCCCCTGAAGCCTTGCCCCAGCCCACCGCATATCGATACTGGTTGGTACAACAGGGCTGGTTGAAAGTGTCCCGGCGATCGCTGGGTTTGGGCGTGCGGGTTGGCAGCTTGGTCTTCATTTTGATTTACAGCACCACGCTGTTTTTGTTGACCACGGCTCCCGAGGAAATTGCAGCGGGTTTAGAGAGCTTGATGGCTCCTTTGGGACGTTTGGGCCTGCCCGTGGCAGAAGTGACCCTGACGTTGACCCTTTCCCTGCGGTTCATTCCGCTGGTGTTGGAAGAGGTGCAAAATCTGGTGCGATCGATTCGCACCCGCGCCATTAACTGGCGGCGGCTGGGTTGGCGCGGCACGATCAAGATTTGGCTGATTTTGGCAGAACGCTTGCTGGAAAATCTGCTGATGCGGGCGGAACAGATGGCCACTGCCATGCAAGTACGCGGGTTCACCAGTCCCGATCGCCATTCTTTGCCCCTGTCTGTGCCTCGGTTGCGGGCCCGTGATGGGGTGGCGATCGGGGTGCTGTTGTTGATTGTTGGGGCGCGGCTCTGGTGGGGGTGGCAACCTTAAAATCAGGGGGCAAATTAGGGAGCGGCCCATTATTAAATCCCGTTATCAAAACGTCAGATTAGCGTTTTGTGGATTGCACTCCAGAAAAAATTGCACTCCAGAAAATTGTATGCGTTACTGAGAAAGCCACCCTTTTTTGGGACGCTTGCGAAACGGCCCGAGCAGCGACTATGGATTTAACGCCCCCTTGCCCTGATTCTGACCAAGACTGGACGACGGTTAATTTTCCGGGAGCACTGTCTTTGGAAGCATTGGTTGAGGATGGAGCGGATGGCGGAGCGGATGCGGCCCTGGATCACCTGGCCGATCGGGGCGATCGCATGGAAGCGGGGGTGAACCCGGGTTCGGAGGTGAGCAACTCCCCAATCACCCATCCGACCAGCACCAACCCAGCAGCAACGGGGCCGGCGCGATCGGGCACGGACGTTTTGCAGCCCTATTGGTCAGGCAATCGGCCAGCCCGATCGCCTGCGGAGTTACCATTCCAGCGCGAGGAACCCAACCACGGCGGCTCTCGGTTGAGGGGGTCTCGGCCCAATGATGCCGCCTTGAATGGTTCCCGATTGGGTGACTCTCGACTCCGGGGCGATCGATCCTCAGGCGGTTTGCCCGCCGGGCCCACGGATGTGGCCCAGTTGGTGGCGGTGGCGGAGACTCTGAACCAAGAAAACGAACAATTGCGGCAACAGGTGACCCGGCTGGAAACGGCGGTGGCGGAATGCCGGGCCACGCTGGATTTGCAACAAATGCGGGCCCAAACCCAACAGGCCCTCTACGACGCGCGATCGCGAGATTTTGAGAGCACCAAACAGGAAGCAACGCGCTTGGCCGAAGCCTTGGCAGCGGCCCAAACCCAGTTGGCCCAACAGGATCAGGAGCGGGCGGAATGGGTGCAGCAGGAAGCCTGCGATCGGGGACGCATTGCCCAACTGGAACGGGCCTGTGCATTGCTGCAAGAGCAGTGCTTGAAGCAAGCCGATGAGCTGATGCAACTGCAAGGGCGGCAACAGGACTTGCAGGAACGACTCAAGCGCCAACAACGGCAAACCCTGCAACTGCGAACCGCCTTGGAACAATGCCTGGAGCAGGAATATGGGCGATCGGTGTTGCCGCCCCTGAACGAAACGGAACCCCGATCACTGGCGCATCCGTTGGCCCTGGCGAAATCTGAGCCGTCTTCCTTGGGCAGTGATGCTTTGACTGATGATCAAGGTGACTTGACTGATAATCAAGAGGATCAATGGGTTGATCAGTCCAGTCCTGATCAAGATTGGACTGATCAAGATTGGGCAGCAGTGGCAACCCCGCCCCAAACACCGGAGCCACCTGCGGAACAGCCGGCCGACCCGATCGATGCTATTCGGACTGAAGAAATTTTGGCCTTGCTGAATTGGGACTTAGAGCAAACCGCTCCCAATTTGTCCTATCAAATTCGGCAGCGATCGCAATTGGCAGCGATCGATCAAGCAACAGCCGATCGCGCACTAACCAATCAGGCACAAGACATTACGCCCAAGGTTTTGCCCCCGATCGAGTCCAATGGGGCGGTCTCCGAGTGGGAATCCCTGCCGGACGCGGTTACAACCGATGACCTTGCTAGCCTGGATCGCGATGGCCTCGATGATCTAGCCGATGCCCTGTGGTTGAGTGATTGGCCCCGCCCCCTCAGTCCTACGGAGCAAAGCGATGTGTTGGCCCGGTTGATGGCCTTGGCGGAAACAGAGGAAGCGGATTTGCCCAGCCCTCTTTCCTCCACGCCAGCCCCCGCGCCGAAGCGATCGATCCAACTACCCTTGACCGAATCGCACCACAGTGGCTCGCCCCGATCGCTGGCGAATTTAGGGATGATCGAAGCCGAATCGGCCCAGCTCGATCGCCCGACCCGCCCTTTGATTGACTTGTACCCCATTGACTCCCGTTCGCCGGACTTCGATCCGCCGTCGGAGCCTGATCGATCGGATCGGAGCGATCGATCTCGGCAACCGGATCCGATTGAATCTATTGATCTTGTTGATCTTGAACCCATTGATTTTGAACCCACTGATGGGGAAGATTTAGCAACACCTTTGGCAGAAGTGCTGTCCTTAGAAGCGGAGTTGATGGATTGGCCGGCGCGATCGACTCCGGTGGCGACCTCAGAACCGTTGCCCCAATGGCCCGCACCCACCTTGGCCAAACCTCGCAAGCGGCGCGATTCGCTGGCCGCCGTTGAGTTGCCCAAGTTCTAGGCAATAGCCCTAGAGTGCTCGGTGATAGTTCTAGGCGATTCCACTCCTTGAGGTGCAGGGGGAACAGTAAGGGTGGCGGAACCCTGGAGTGATCAACATGCCCGCTTTCATCAGACCCTGCGATCGCGCGGCTTACTCCCGATCGGAACCAGGGTGCTGGTGGCGGTTTCTGGCGGCCAAGATTCAATCGGCCTGTTGCGGTTGTTGGTGGATTTACGCCGCCTTTGGCACTGGGAATTGGTGGTGGGGCACTGCAACCACGGTTGGCGCTCCGATGCGACCGCCAATGGGGACTTCGTGATTCAATTAGCCAACGATTGGGGGTTGCCCGCCGCCCTGGCCATTTGGGACGCACCCCAAGCCAACGAGGCGGCCGCCCGCGCCTGGCGGTACGATGCCTTGAGCAGCTTGGCCCAACAGCATCGTTGCAGCACGATCGTGACGGGACACACGGCCAGCGATCGGGCAGAAACCTTGTTGCATCACCTGATTCGCGGCAGTGGGGGCGATGGGTTGGGGTCTTTGGATTGGCAACGATCGCTCGGGTCGCTGCAATTGGTGCGCCCGCTGCTGGATTGGACCAGGGCAGAAACGGCGGAATTTTGCCAAACTTGGCAGTTACCCCGCTGGGAAGACAGCACGAATCAGGATCAGCGCTATTTTCGGAACCGGTTGCGATCGCAGGTGTTGCCCCTGTTGCGAGCAGCGTTTAATCCCCAGGTGGAACGCCACTTGGCCCAAACGGCGGAACTGTTGGCGGATGAGGCCCAATGGTTGGAACAGCTCACCGCCCAATGGCTGGAGACCCATGGGCACGATCGCGCTGGGCCAGGTCGGGGCAATGGGGGCGATCGGCTCGATCGCGCTCAACTGCAACGGGAGCCGATCGCCCTTCAGCGGCGGGTGTTGCGTCGCTGGTTAACCCAACAAACCGCCCGATCGCCCACCTATGCCCAAGTGGCGGCGGTGTTGGCTTTGGTGAATGCCCCCCAGGGCAGCCAAACCCGTTCCCTGCCTCAGGGGGCTGTGGTGCGGGTGCTTGATCGTTGGCTGGTTTGGTTGCCGGCCGAGTCTTCCGGCGGTCAAACTGAGCAGGGCGATCGGTCACTGGTCTGATCAGTTGATCATGTCGATCATCAAAGAGCGATCAAGGAGCCGATCAAAAACTGATCCAAAACCGATCTAGAACCGATCAAGGGCTGGGGAAAGTTCTGCGCTCCTGAACCCGTTAGCTGCCACCTGATCGCTCGCCGTCTTCGCCAACGAATGCTAAAAACGAATGGATGCAAGAGCAGCTTGCCGCCAAACGACCTCGCCAAGAACGAATTTCCACCCGAATTTCAGCCAGCATTTCAACCATATTTCCCTGCCATGTCCGCGATCGAATCCCACTTCCGCAATCGTTCCCTGGCCATTGCTGCCGTTTCCGCCGTTGGCCGCTGGGGGTTAGCTGGCTCGATCGCCGCCCTGGCCATGGGATTTGCCACTCCCGCCCAGGCCAGCGACTTTAACCAAACCACCTTCAACCGGCGCAACTTGGTGCAAAGCAACCAATGCCCCAGTTGCAACCTTCAGGGCAATGATTTGAATGGGTTGGATCTGCGAGGGGCCAACCTGCGAGGGGCCAACCTGCGCGAAACGCTGATCATTCGGGCCAACTTGCGGGGAGCTGACCTGAGCGGCGCAGATCTGCGGGGCGCTTACCTGTGGGGCACGGATTTAACCGGAGCACGCCTCGATGGGGCGAACCTTTGCGGGGCGATCGTTCCCAGTGGTGCGCGATCGAACGTGGGCTGTGTGGACTTTTCCAGCTCTGATTTTCGGCCCTCGCCCCCAACGGCCAGTGGCCCGCAAGTGCTGTCTTTGAATGCAGCCGGGACGGCCGGCCTGGTCACCGGCACGGTCACGAGTGATCGCAGTGATGTGTGGTTGGTGAATGGGCGGCCCGGGCGAATGCAGGTGTTGATTTCCTCCCGCAATAGCAATGCTCGCTTTGATGTGTTGGGGCCCGATGGGTCTCGGTTGGCCACCAATACGGGCGAAGCATTCATTGAAATTCCCAGCGAAGGCCAATACCAAGTGGTGGTCAGCAGTTTACGCGGCCCGGAAACCTATGAACTGTCGGTGGAACTGTCCCCGATCGAGCAGCGGGCCCAAGCTACCAACCGCGACGAGAGCAACCCTTGGGAGCGCGAGGTGGTGACTCGTCCTTTCCAGGCGGGCCCCACCCTGGCCGATCGCTCCAACACCTACGCCCTGTCGATCGACCCCCTCAGCCGCTACGGTACGGCCCAAGGAGAGGTGACCAGTGGCGAGCAAGATATCTGGCAGGTGGATTTACCGGCCGGGTCGGTTGAAATCCGGCTTGATTCTTACAATGGTCGCGCCAGGTTCGACTTAACCAACGATGACGGCCGCGTCCTGGCCCGCCAGGTCAGCAAAACGCGCTTCCGGGCCCTGGAAGACGCTCGCTATGACATTTCCGTGGGCACGATGGGCGGCTTCACCAATTACCGACTCTGGGTCAGCTTCGATCAATAATTCGATCAATAACTTGATCAATCAGCTCCACCAAATCCGCAGGAAAATCCATAGGTGCAAGATGCACAAATTGGCTCCTTGAGGCACATTGAAAGAGGCACGTTGACAGGCTGTTGACAGGATTCAGTTTCAGTGATCGATATTCGGTTCGGTATCGATATCGATCGATAGTGCTTGTCGGTATTGATCATTCGGTATCGATCATTGGGACTCATCATCATGACCGATCGCCACTGATCAGCAACGCAGTTGTTTCCTCAGGGCCGAAATTCCCCGTGAGGCTGGGAAAACTATACAAAACAAGCTCTAATTGCCCGAGCTAATTGCCCGAGCTAATTGCTGCCCGCCACCATAGCCCTGAATTGCTAAACAATTGCCCATGGAGCCTCTGCTGAGTCCCGTTTTTGGGATGTATGACTGGTCGTTGGTTAGTGCTTCGCTGGCGATCGCGATCGTCGCGTCCTACACGGCCCTCGATGTGGCGGGCCGGTTGCGCCTGGCCCAAACCGTGCGCCAACAGACGCTGTGGTTGGTCAGTGGCAGCCTGGCCATGGGGGTGGGCATCTGGTCCATGCACTTTGTGGGCATGTTGGCCTTTCAGTTGCCCATGGCCGTTCACTACGACCTCAACACCACGTTGCTGTCCTTGTTTTGGGCCCTGATCGCCTCGGGGATTGGCCTGTATGTCATGAGCCGCAGCACAGTGCGTTTTTCTCTGTTGGTGGGGGGGCTGTGCATGGGGCTGGCGATCGTGGCGATGCACTATACCGGCATGGCAGCGATGCAGTTGCCTGGCGAGGTTCACTATTCCTGGCTGGGGGTTGGTGCTTCTGTGGTGATTGCCCTGGTGTCTGCCTATGGGGCGGCCTGGCTGTCGCTGCGGTTGGGGCGATCGGGCGTGGAAGCGGCTGGCAGTGGCCTTCCCTTTACCTGGCAGTCCCTCAGCAGCGCCATCATTATGGGCTGCGGAATTGGGGGGATGCACTACACCGCCATGACCAGCACGCAGTTTTGGATGGTAAATCACTCGGTTTTTGGGGTTTCGGAACAGACCCCGGATTTCCCGATCGGGAGCGGAAGTCTCAGTCAGCCCTCCAACTTGCCCAGCATCACTTCAGCGGGGTTGGCGGTGGATGTGGCCTTGGGGGCGATCGTCATTTTGGTGATTGCTCTGGCCATTTCAACGTTTGAGCGGATGCTCGATCGACAGCGAGTGCGGGAGCAAACCCTCAGCGAAAGTGAGATGCGGTTTCGACTGCTGATTGATCGCCTGCCCACGGGGGTGTTGCTGGTGGACGCGGGTGGGCGCATTTTGTCTTGCAATCCCATGGCGGCCAAGCTGTTGGGCACTTCTGTGGAGGCCCTTCAGGGGCAAATTTTCCATGCGGGGTTGCCCACCCTCAATCCAAATGATTTCACCCTTGGCCAAGATCTGATGCCGCTTCAGCAGATTTTGGCGTTGGGGGAGCCGGATGCCACCGTGCCCGATCGCCCGATGGTGAACCGAGGCGTGGGCAACCTGCTGAAAGCCAATTTCACCGGCTTCAGTTCCAGCTTCAGCGCCAGCTTGGGTTGGGATGGGGGAGAAACCGGCAGCGGTGGGGCCACCAATCGATCGACGGGGCAATCTTGGACAACCGATCGCACCACCAATCCCCAATGGCGCTTGGCCAACACCATCCTGAGCTTGAACGAAGGTGAACAGCGGCGCTGGTTGTTAGTAAATGCGGATCCAATTCTGAATGAAGATCAGCAGGTGGAGCGGGTGGTTTGTTCCCTAACGGACATTACCGATCGCCGGCTGGCCGAGTTAGCCCTCCAAAAAACTGCCCGCCGCGAAACCACCATCGCTCGCGTGATTCAGCGAATGCGGCGCACCCTGGAGCTGCAAACCATCCTGGACACCACCACCAGCGAACTTCAGCAAATTATTGAGTGCGATCGTGTGTTGGTCTACCGCTTTGAGCCGAACTGGAGCGGGCGAGTGGTTTCGGAGGCCGTGGTTCCCGGTTGGACACCGGTTTATAACAACACCACCATTGAGCGAATTGCGGTCGATCGCCCGGAATGCATTATCAAAACGATCGATAGCCAAAACCTGTTGATTCAAGACACCTACCTCCAAGACACCCAAGGGGGCAGCTACCAAACCACCCGCAGTTGTCGCTGCGTCAGTGATATTTATGCCTACGGTTTTGATGATTGCTATCTCCGATTGTTAGAGGCCTTGGAAGCCAGGGCCTATATCATCGTGCCGATTTTCTGTCGGGAACAGTTGTGGGGCCTGTTGGCTTGCTACCAAAATGGCCAGCCGCGCAGTTGGACGGAGGTGGAAGTGGCCAGCGTGGTGCGGATTGCTGAGCAATTTGGCGTGGCCGTGCAACAGGCCGAACTGCTCGCCAAAACCCAACAGCAAACGACCGAACTGTTGGCCGCCAAGGAAGAGGCCGATCGAGCCAACCGGGCCAAAAGTCACTTTTTAGCCCAAATGAGCCACGAACTCCGCACCCCCTTGAATGCGATTTTGGGCTTTACCCAACTGATGGCGCGCGATCCGTCCCTTTCCCTAACCCACCGCCAGCAGACCAATATTGTGAACCGCAGCGGCGAGCATCTCCTGGGCCTGATCAATAGCATTTTGGATATGTCCAAAATCGAAGCGGCCCAAATGACGCTGCAACTGGAACGGTTTGATCTGCACCGGTTGCTAGACACCTTGCAAGACCTGTTGACCGTGAAGGCGGAAAGCAAGGGGTTGGTGTTGCTTTTTGAGCGATCGGCCACCCTGCCGCAATTTGTGATCACAGATCAGAACCGATTGCGGCAAATTTTGCTGAATCTGTTGGGCAATGCGTTGAAATTTACCGATCGGGGGCGGGTGATTTTGACGGCGCGGGAACTGTCAACCACCCCGATCGGGGAGCAATCGTCACTGATCGCCGAGACCCCGCCCACCCGCGAGACCGACCCCGCCGCCATTGGCCTGGAGTTCAACATCAGCGACACGGGGCCGGGCCTATCTACCGAAGAAATTGCCCAACTGTTTCGGCCCTTTGAGCAAACAGCCGTTGGCCAGCGATCGGGTCAGGGAACCGGGTTGGGCCTGTCCATTTCTCGGGAATTTGCCCGTTTGTTGGGCGGCGACATCTCGGTTTATAGTCAACCGCAAACGGGAGCCACCTTCACGGTCACGATCCAAGCCCAGCGGGCAGAAATCAGCGGCACGATCGACTCCGCTTCCCAGCAACCCATCCTGCGGCTGGCTCCGGGGCAACCGGCCTATGTGATTTTAGTGGCCGATGACCATGCGGACAGCCGCGCCCTGCTCACGGACTTGCTGAATCAAGTGGGCTTTCAGACCATCACCGCCATCAATGGTCAAATGGCTGTCGAACTGTGGCAACAGCACCACCCCCAGGCCATCTTTATGGATATGAAAATGCCTGGTTTGGATGGTTACGCGGCTAGCCGCCTGATCAAATCCCAGCCCGGCGGCCACCAAACTCTGATCATTGCTTTAACGGCCAGCGCTTTTGATCAAGATCGAGCGGCAATTTTGGCGGCCGGCTGTGATGATTTGATTTGTAAGCCTTTTAACTTCACCGATCTGCTGGAGTTGCTGGGTCAAAAATTAGGAGTGCAATACCTCTACCAAGCGCCTGCGGAACCAGAACCCAACACCGCCCCGATCGATGCGGATCCCCATACCTTGCTAGCCCAACTGGCGAGCTTGCCTGATCCTTGGCAACAACAATTCCGATCGGCCGTCACCCGAGGCAGTGATAGCCAAGCCTTGCAGCTTTTGGAGGCGCTGCCGGACAGTGCCAACGCTTTGCGGCAAGTCTTCAGCCAATGGATTGACGGTTTGCGGTTCGATCGGGTGTTGGAATTACTGGATGAAGCGCAATCCGCCCCCTAGATCAGTCCGTTTGTCTCAACATGCCGCCTGAGTTGTTGCCTGCCATGTCGCACTTCGCTTCCCAATCTGACCAGCCACCACCGGACTCGCCTGCCGCCACTCACACACCTCTTGCGGGGCACTTGCCCAGGGGCGTGAGTGAATTCCAGGAGCCTGGCCTGGATCGATCGAGCGGCTGGCCCCACGCCGACCAACCGCTCGATCGACCCGCGGCCGCTGCGGTGATCGCTCCCGATCGGGCTGCGACCTCGGCAATGGCTGACATTAATGCTGACATTAACGCTGACACCCATATCGAGCCAGCTAGTTTTCAACAGGTGGATCTCCAGCCGGCCGATATCTTGATTGTGGATGATACCCCCGAAAACCTGAAGCTCTTGGCAGCCCTCTTAGCCAGTGAGCACTATCAAATCCGCAAGGCGATCAACGGTTCTATGGCCTTGCGGGCCGTGGCCGCCGACCCGCCAGATTTGATCCTGCTCGATATCATGATGCCGGACATGGACGGCTACAGCGTTTGCCAGGCCTTGAAGGCGGATCCCAGCACGGCCGACATTCCCGTCATTTTTCTCAGTGGACTCAGTGATGCCTTCGACAAGGTGCGGGCCTTTGAAACGGGCGGCTCAGACTACATCACCAAGCCCTTCCACGGCCAGGAAGTGCTGGCCCGGGTGCGCACCCACTTGCAGGCGAGATCGGCTCAGCAGCGGATGGCCGAGCTGAACTTGGACTTGGAACGGCGTGTGCGGGAGCGCACTTGGGCCCTGGAGCAGGCGAATGCGGCCCTGCATACGGAAA
Source organism: Limnothrix sp. FACHB-881 (assembly GCF_014698135.1). Lineage (NCBI taxonomy): Bacteria > Bacillati > Cyanobacteriota > Cyanophyceae > Pseudanabaenales > Pseudanabaenaceae > Limnothrix > Limnothrix sp. FACHB-881. The sequence goes on along the minus strand of NZ_JACJSN010000027.1, from coordinate 8,682 downwards.
TTCAAGAGCGCCAACGGCTACAGGAACAATTGATGGATCTGGTGCTGCGGGATGACCTCACGGGGTTGCCCAACCGGACTGCTTTTACGCGGGAGTTGGCGGAACGGTTTCAAGCCGCTCGCCAAGCCCAAGCTGACCGGGTAGCAGTGCTGTTTGTTGACTGCGATCGCTTCAAAGTGGTGAACGATTCCTTGGGGCACTTTGTGGGCGATCAACTGCTAATTAGCCTGGCTCAACGGCTTCAGGCCCTGCTGGAGCCGCCCCACCTCATGGCGCGATTCGGAGGCGATGAATTCACCCTGCTGCTACAGGGGCCCGATCCCCTCGCCTTGGCCCAAACCTATGCCGATCGGGTCATGGAAGCCTTGCAGCGATCGTTTAAGCTCCAGGGCTATGAAATTTTCACCAACGCCAGCATTGGCATTGCCGTAGACTCCGACAACTACAGCCATCCGGAACACTTGCTGCGGGATGCCGATGCGGCCATGTACCAAGCCAAAACCATGGGCCGGGGTCAATACCAACAGTTCAACAAGGCCATGCATCGCTACGCCCTCCAGACCCTGGAGATGGAAACCGAGCTGCGCCATGCCCTCCAAAACCAGGCGCTGCAAGTGGCCTATCAACCCATTGTTTGCGTGGCCACGGGGGAGTTGGTCGGTTGCGAAGCCCTGGTGCGCTGGCCCCATCCCGTTCATGGTTATGTGCCCCCTTCGATGTTTATTCCCGTCGCAGAAGAGACAGGATTAATTGTGGCGATCGGGGACTTTGTGTTAACCGAAGCGCTGAAACAGATCCAACAGTGGAATCGCGATCGCCCGGGCGATCGCCCTTTATTTGTGAGCGTGAATCTTTCCGTTCGCCAAATTAACCAACAGGATTTTTTGGAAAAATTCAATCAAATTGTTCAAGATTTGGCCGCAGATCTCTCCTGTCTCAAGCTCGAAATTACCGAAGGGGTATTTATGGGTCACACCCCTCAAAACATTGCCGTTTTGAATAATTTGCGCGATCGACAAATTCAAATTTGTGTCGATGATTTTGGAACGGGCTACTCATCCCTGAGTTATTTACAGAAACTGCCCGTGGACATTCTCAAGATCGATCGCTCCTTCATCACGCCCCTGGATGAGTCCCACGAACGGGGCGAACTCGTGGCCGCCATTATCCACATTGCCCAAACCATGCAAAAACAGATTGTGGCGGAAGGCGTTGAAACAATCACTCAACTCCAAAAATTACAAGAATTTAAATGTGATTTCATTCAAGGCTATTGGGTGGCTAAACCCCTCACCGTTGCCGAAATGGAGAATTTTTTGAGCAACTATCCCATTAAATCCTGGTCTCGTCAGGGTTGATATTTATTTCCTGAGTTTTGCCGATGAATGCCACGGTTGCACCCGCGATGTCTATCCAATCGGACACAAAAGAAGACATTCTAATTGTTGACGACACGATCGCCAACATTCAGTTCCTATCGTCCCTCTTAGTAGAACAGGGTTACTTGGTTCGCAAGGCCCTAAATGGCCCGATGGCTTTGCAATCAATCCATGCCGATCCGCCTAGCCTGATTCTGTTGGATATCAACATGCCGGGCATGAATGGCTATGAAGTTTGTCGAGTCCTCAAGGAAAATGAGCAGCTTAAAAAGATTCCAATTATTTTCTTGAGTGCCCTGGATAGTGCCCAGGATAAAGTGCAAGCCTTTCAAATGGGCGGCGCTGACTACATCACCAAACCTTTTCAATTAGAAGAAGTCATTGCCCGCATTGAAAATCAGCTTGCTCTGAAGCGGGCCCAAGAGAGCCTCCTTGCCCAAAACTTAACCCTACAAAGGGTTTTGGAAGAATTACGCCAAACCCATTTGCGACTGTTGCAGCAGGAAAAAATGGCTAGCATTGGTCAGTTGGCTGCGGGAATGGCCCATGAAATTAATAATCCCCTGAGTTTCATTGCGGGTAATTTGTCGCCTGCAAGGGAGTATTTGGCCACGCTATTTGAGTTGCTGAATCAGTATCAAGCGGCTTGTCCTAATCCGCCGGAGTCGGTGCAAAGGATTCTGAAGGAGGTTGATTTAGATTTCATTGCCCGTGACTTTCAATCACTAGTGGATGCGATGCAAAATGGAGTCGATCGCATTCAGTCGATTATTTTGGCTTTGCGCATTTTTTCGCGATTAGGAGAAGCTGAAATTAAGTCAGTGAGCCTGCACGATGGGTTGGACAGCACTTTGCTGTTGCTGAACCAACCCTTAGCCGATTTAAAAATTCGCGTGATTAAAACCTATGGAGACCTGCCGCCAGTCAAGTGCCATGCGGGCCAGGTGAATCAGGTTTTTTTAAATATTCTGAATAATGCGATCGAGGCGTTGAGTTCTGCGGTGCAAAAACAGCAACTTCAAGAAGATCCAACGATTTGGATTTGCACCGAACACACCAGCCCCACCACCATTCAAGTGCGAATTCGGGACAACGGGGTGGGAATTTCCCCAGAAGTTCAGCGCCAATTATTTGACCCCTTCTTCACCACAAAGCCGATCGGGCAAGGGGTGGGCTTAAATTTGGCCAGTAGCTATCAAATTATTGTGAATCATCACCACGGGCAATTAACCGTTGAGTCAGCCCAGGGAGCGGGGGCTGAATTCTGCATTGAGTTGCCGATCGCCCTGCGTGCCGAGGCCGTTTGAGCCGGATTTGAGCCGGAACAGTGCTGAAGCGGCTTGACCCCGCGCCAGCGCCAATTCCTAACAGCAACCATCACCGCGATAATGCCAAGTGGAGGGGGTGATGGTGATTTGATCGGGTTCTTTGGCTCCCAAGTGGGCAGCGGTTTTGTCGCAAACACCCGCCGGTACGCCCCGATCGAGTTGATGACCTTGGCCGTCGTTGTAGTGATCTTGGGGGCCGGTGTAAATGGCTGTTTTGCCCGTGAAAATGCAGGGGCCATCCTCAGGAATGGGGACTTTAAAGGCAACGCTATCGAGGCTTTCGAGCAGCAGATCACTCTCAATTTGATAAGTGGCGCGATCGAGAAGGCGATAGGGACGGCGGGCCCGAACCTCCACTTGGCCAAATCCGGCGGCCACAATTCGATCGACATAGGCTTCGTAGGTGAGGGCCCCGGAAAGGCACATGGCCCGCAGCCGTTCATCCTGGCGCAGGTGTTCGGGGATGGGGCGTTGGGCGATCGGGTCGCTCATCATCAACCGGCCGCCGGGCTTCAGAACGCGGTGCGCTTCCGCCAGGGCCCGATCGAGATCTGCCGGTTCAAAAATATTGAACAAGCAGTTTTGGGCCATCACATCCACCGACTCAGGGGCGATCGGCAATTCAAAGGCATCACCGGCCACGATTTGCACGAAGCTCAAATCAAACCAGTCGTTTAACTGAGCGGCTTGCTGTAAGTTCTCGATCGCCGCCGATCGCATTTCTGCCACCGGCTCCACCGCAATCACCGCGCCCGGTTGCCGTGAAAAATAGGCAAATTGCAAAGCTTCCAAACCGCCACCCACACCCACGTAGAGCACGGTGGGTTGTCCAGTGAGTTCCGTGGGCTGCACGGTTGTGCCGCAACCATAATTCATGTTGGACATGCGGGCGGGAATTCGCAGCCCTGGAAATTGCACCGTGCTACCTTGAACACAACACAGGCCCGCTTCTGGGGTGACGGCGGCGGCCCGATAAAAATCAGCAGCAGTTTCTAGGTAACTCATGGCAATTAGCCAGCCTCCGATCCTGCATTTAATTCATGATCAAGTTCGTCTTCGTCGTCCAGCTCATCATCGTCGAATTCGTCTTCAAATTCGTCGTCTAGCTCGTCATCGAATTCATCATCTAGATCGTCATCTAGTTCATCATCAACTAAGGCTGCATCGACCCCATTTTGGTGATCCGTCTCCAAGTCCAGGGGATGTTCTTTGCGGTGTTGTTCAAGCTGTTCCAAAAGACTGAGAACGCGGCTGCCCCGCTCGATCGAACTATCTTCGATAAAAATCACTTCCGGGGTTCGTCGCAGCCGCACCCGCTGCCCCAACTCACTGCGCACATAGCCAGTAGCCGATCGCAAACCGGCCATGGCAGCTTCGCGAGCTTCCGTCGTGCCATAGACACTGACAAAAATCTTGGCATGTTGCAAATCGCCGGACACATCCACATCGGTGACGCTGACCATCCCCAGTCCCACCCGATCGTCCTTGATATCATTCATCAGCATCTGGCTGACTTCGCGCCGAATCATTTCCGCCACCCGCGCGACTCGCCGGTTTGTAGCCATTGCTCAATTCTCCAAAAATGCAGTCGAAATGCCGCGAAAACGCTGGCTGTTAAATTTTGCCGCTGAATTTTATTGAACTTCCGCCAAGCCCAACATGGCCCGCAGCGTGAAGAACACAAATCCCAAGGCAGAGGCAAATAAGCAGCCCACGGCAATGGCCGATCGCCGATCTTTCATTAATCCCGTAAAGGGCGAGAGCAGCGTGAGCACCACGCCCAGGCTGAAGCTAATTAGAAAGCGGGGATAGCGTAAAACGTTATTCAAAAAGTCTTGCATGGGAATTTCAACGGTGATTTCAACCGGCGAGGGAAAGGCGATCGCCTGGGCAAGGGGCGTTGAGTTGGGAAACGCCGGCCCTGGAAGCCATGAGCCAATCCTTATTTTACGGGCAATTTGGCGAGTGCTTGGCGGGGCGATCGGCTGGCTTGTGGGACTTGGACTGGGCTGGGGCTGAACTGAGGCTGAACTGGGGCTGAGTTGGAGATTCACGGGCCGCTGGCTCAGAGTAGCTCGTCTTCAAATTCTTGCTTGAGGTCGCGATCGATCAAGGCGCGCACGGCCTGCTGTGGCGTGATTTGGCCATGCAGCAGGCGATGGACTTGACGGGCGATCGGGACGGGAATTTGTTGCTCGCGGGCAATGGCCACCAACACCTCCACGGTGTTGATTCCCTCCACGGTGCTGTGAATTTCCGCCAGGACGCGATCGAGGGGTTTCCCTTGGGCCAGCCCATAGCCCACCTGGTAATTACGCGAGAGCGCACTGTTGCAGGTGGCCAGCAAGTCGCCCAAGCCCGCCAGCCCAAAGAATGTTTCCGCTTGGGCCCCCAAATGCGTGCCAATCCGAATCATTTCCGGCAGGGCCCGGGTCAGGAGGGCCGCCTTGGCGTTGGTTCCCAATTGCAGACCGTCGCAAACGCCCGCCGCGATCGCCATTACGTTCTTGAGGGTTCCGCCCAATTCCGTCCCGATCGGGTCGAGGTTGGCATAAACCCGCAACACATTAGAGGCAAAAAGCCGCTGGGCTGCTTCGGCCGCCCCTTGGTCATAGCTGGCCACCACCGTCGCGGCCGGCAACCCATGTTCAATTTCCTGGGAAAGATTGGGCCCCGACAGCACCACGATCGGGTTCTGGGGAAAAGCCGAATGCCACATTTGGGAAGGTGTTTGGTGGCTTTGGGCATCCAGCCCCTTGGTGGCGGTGATCAACACCGTGGAGGGGGGCATCTCCGTGGCTGCTAACCGGGCGATCGAGTCGCTTACCCCCTTCATCGACACCGCCGACAGGACAAAGTTGGCTCCCCCGATCGCCTCCGCCAGACTCTCGGGACTTCGCCGCGACCACAGCCGCACGATCGCCTGGGGATTTTGCCGCGCCAGCCGGGCCAAGGCCGCTCCCCAAACGCCCGCACCAATGATGGCGATCGTGACGGGAGCCATGTCCACCCGATCGCCCCTTGCCGTGTTGATCATCACTCCTCCTCTCGCTCCTGTGCCGATTCCTGGCCACCGGACTCAGCATCTCATAGCGAGTCTCAGCAGTTCGGTCAATCATCCATCCTCCCCTGATCTTGCAAGACCCGCAAAAGATGCCGAAGTCCTCATTTGAATCCGTTGTTACAGTCTTTACTTCGCTTAGCCCTTAGGGCGGGCACTGCCCACCTCATAATTGCTCCGTGGCATCTGCGATCTGGAGTACCAATCGTTCTAGGTAAAGGCTGTAATTAGCTCGTCGCTGAATCAGTAAGTTTCGAGAGGGCAAGGTTCTAGTGATTGCAGGGGGCCAGAAATAGCGATGGGCAACGTTATGGATCGCAGGAGTTACCAGGGCGTGCCAATGGCCGTGAAACCTGACCAAAAGTAAGGATGTGCCAAGCTGCCATCAGGTTGCAGGCGATCAAGTGTGGGCGGCTTAGGCAGAGTCAAAGCGGCCGCCGGGGTCACCAACTGGGAATTCGTCAACCGCGCGCGGCCCTCAATTAAATCCAACTGAGCTTGGCGTAGGGCTTCGGCTTTGGTGGGAGCATGATTGAGGTGATCGTAAAGGCGCTGCATCAGGGCCAGGGTTCCCGCATCGCTGACGTACCATAAACTAGCGATTGCCGTTTTGACCCCCGCATTCACCGACAGCCCTGCAAATCCTAGCTCCGACTCCCGATCGCCCACGGCCGTCCGACAGGCACTCAACACCAACAACTCCACGGGCGGAGAATCGAGCCGTAAATCGCGTAATTGACTGGTTTGTAATTGCTCATTGCCCCACAGTTGCACATAGGAACGGCGACCCGTGCCCTGGAATTCCGCATGGGTGGCAATATGCACCACGTTGGCGGGATTGGTCGCCCGCTGTCGGTGCAAATTTTCCAGGGTGAAGGCATCATTCAGCAATATTTTGCCCTGATCGCTGGCAACCGTATTTAGCTCCGTAGGCACAAAGGGAAGCGGCGGATGTTCCTTAAATTCCGAAGCCCCCATGGCTAAAATCTGAGCTTGATGATTGCGCAGATCTGCAATGGGACTGTCCGCATAGGCAAAAATTAACGCCATGCTGGGGATTTGCCCCACACTGTAACGCTGCACCAAGAACTGGTTGCCATCATGCAAAGCCCCCACCGGCAGTGATTTCAGCCCCCAATCCATGACGAATACCAAGTTTTTCACCTGCTCTTGCTCAAAAGCTGACTCCATGGGTGCGATTAGCCATCGATAGAGCTGTTGTGCCACTGGACGATAGCTGGTGGTGTGCCGTTCTAGGGGGTTGGTAATTCGGGCCCGTAGCTCGTTGGCTGTTGCTACCACTTGCGCGCGTGTGATGCCAGGAACCATTTGACGGATGGGTTGTGATCGCCCGGTAGCCAAAACCACAGACAGCACGTGGGTATCAGGATTCAGCGGATCGCTCGCCCCCTCTGCCACAAACTGCACATAGACCAGCCCGGTTTGAATCCCGGTTTTGTCGGCTGCTCGGTTTAGGGCCGATTGCAGGGCTTCCAGGGTGATTGTGTCTGAGTCGGCTGCCAAGGGCGATAGATCCCCAAATTGCTGGGTAAACAAGGCATCAGTCCGGAAAAAGTCCAGCGGCGGCATTTCAACCGGTGGCATCCGAGGCGGCTCAAGGGCGGGAGTGACCTGACTGGGTGGCGTGGCGGCTGTGGGAATTGGTTCGGGATCCGCCGTTTGCACCTCAGGGGCCGGTGCGGGGGCTGCGGGTTCCGGTTCAATCACTCGCGTGGTAGTCGCTTCCGTGGAGGGAGGGGTCAGGGCGATTGGGGTGTTGGGCTGTTCCGGTTCGAGCGAGGGAGATCTATTGGCAGGCGTTTCCACTTCCAATACCGCTGCTGGTGGCACGGCGGCCAGGGCTACCACTTCACCCACCTTCACCACCACATCGATCGCGATCGGTAACTCACCCATGCGATCGCGCACATTGTTAATAAATGACATCAGCGCCGTGGACGGATCACCCAAATTCGCCGTATCCACCCCGTTCGCAGTTTGTTGCACCGACCCCAGCCAGTCCACCAGTTCATTCGCCGTGAAAGCGCTACCCACTTCGCCATAGGTTTCCTTATAGGTTTCGCGAATGGCGTAATAAAACACCTGAATATCGCGCACGGGAATGCCGATTTTTTCCTCCACCTGGGCATTCGCCAAACTCTCAAAAAACCGAGGTAGCGACACCAGATCTGAACCGCTGGTGGTCACGCTTTGGAGATCGTTGCGGACATCTTGAATGATGTCATTCGCGTGGGTGCGAATATTTTCAACAATATCAACCAGGGTGCGATCGGGCGGCAGTTCGACTTCGACTTTGAGCTTACCACCTTCAAAGAATTCCACCGCTTTCAAGATGCGATCATCACCCAAATATTGATCCAGCAAGTCATCAATTTCAACGCCCGATTTTCCAAGATCGATTAATAGCTTGTTGAGTTCCGCTTGACCAAGTGTCGGTGTTTTCGAGGCTGGCTCCGTTTTGGGCGGTGTGATCGTTGGATCTGGTTCGATCGGTCGTACAGGCGTTGGATCGGGACTCGGAGTCGAAGTCGGCGTTGGGCTAGGACTCGGAGTAGTTGTTGGCGTTGGGTTGGGACTTGGGGTGACGATCGGCGTGGGATCAGGACTCGGCGTGGGAGTCGGCGCGACCACCTCTGGCTCATCAGGCTCAACGATGATCTCGGGAAAGGGATCAATTGTTGGGCGGGGACTCGGTGTTGGTGTAGGAGTCGGTGTGGGTGTGGGTGTGGGTGTGGGTGTGGGTGTGGGTGTGGGTGTGGGTGTCGGCGCAGGGTCGGGACCACTGGCTTCAACTTAAGGAAGTTAAGCTGTAGCCATCGATCCTAGAGATGCTTGAGCCATGGCTCGTAGTCGCCCCTACTCCGATGCCAATCCTGATTTGCGTCGGCGCTGC
>NZ_JACJSN010000026.1:0-48384 GCF_014698135.1 Limnothrix sp. FACHB-881 | reverse complement strand
TATGAGTTGTATTCGGAGACGAGCGAAGGGATGATCTACGGCTGCTTAATGCATTTGATGGTGAAACGATTAGCGGGGATGGCTGATTAATATTGTCTTTATAAATCAGCTCTAAAAATAGATTTTCAGAAATTTCCCAAAAATCAATCTTCAAAAAGAGATTCCGAAATAAATGCCGAAAACCCGTAGGGTGGGCATTGCCCACCGAAACACCCACCGAATCGTTGCTTCATAGCGTCTGTGATATGGCGTGCCAATTATTTAGGTAAAGGCTGTAAACCCCGAAATAAATCCCGAAAGATAGGGACAGAAAAAGCCCCAACGGGCGATCGCCCCATTCCCACCCGCATCTTAGCAAGGGTTTTGTCCCACCGAAAAACCCAAAAAAATACCCCCAACCTGCTCAAGGAGCACTGGGGGCATGGGGCTAACGCTCACTGAAATATTCGAGTTTCGCAAAATATCAGCCAGAACAAATTCAGGAAAGAGTCCAAGGCAGCCAGCCCGCAAGCCAACTACCTTGGATCAGAACCTTTCATTCAACCGATACCCTGCTCTACCGAACAGCATTCGAGAAAGAGTTCACAACAAAAAAGGTTTGAGACAAGTTCAAGACAATTCAGCTTAGGAACCACTCAACGAAACCCAAATGACTTCCGGGTGGCTCAAACCCCAGCGAGGGTTGCTTAGCTCATGGCGACGGAGCTGGGTTCGCAGGAGATGGCGATGTCGTGCTGCATTTTGCCTTGGATGCGGCTGAAAGTAGACGACAGGTGGCCCAGACCCAATTCGGCTGCTGCGCGATCGAGTGCCAATTGTTCACGAGCAGCGGCTTGATGATGACGGGACATCATTTGGACACGAGCACGAGCGGAGATCGATTGGGTAGACATAACAGAACCTGCGGTAAGGGGTTGGCTGATCGGCGAAGTGACGGGGCGGCTAGCGGGGACGCTGCTGGGCGCGAAGGCCTCAGCGCCCGTGCGATAGGCGACACCCCGATAGGTCAGATCATTGACTGGTTGCGGCGGAATGCTTTCGGCATGGCGAAAATGCACTTCCAATCCGCGATATCGACCAGTGTGGCCCGTTTCTACCGTGGGCAGAGGGGTTTCTGTGCTGTCGTACCGGACACCGCGATAAATGAGTTTCATGAGGATCGCCTCCAGGAGATGCGTTCAGGATCTGACTGAGGCGCGTTCCTTCGGGATTTGCGGGTTGTGGATCGGTGGTTAGGACTTAACCCAAAATCGACATTGACCTAGAATCCCTACTTCCGTCTTTCTTTCTAACTAACGGCTGCAAGGGTGACCTGCGAGCTGTGGTGTTAGCGGGGAAAGATGAACGATTGGTTTCTGTATCTAAAGATACGGTTTAAGCCCAAAATAGTCAAGGGGCACTTAATATTTTGTGAAGCAAAGATCGCTGGGGCTGATGAATGGGCGGCGATCGAACCGTTGGCCCTCGCCCAAAACCCTTGCCTGGAAACTGCTGAGGGCGATCGAGAACCTTGGAAACTGCATCATGGATCGATCGCAAGTTGAGGATTCGATCGCGATGGTCTGGCGAAAAGTTTTCTGAAAGTTTGGCGAAAAGGTTGCTGAAAGTTGGCTGAAAGGTTGATTGGTTCCCGCCTTGCCTCCTTTCTTGTCTAAATTGCTTGTCTAATTTCTTGCCCAATTGCTTGCCTAGTTTTTGGGCAATCCCACTCATCACCACCACGGATCGTCACTGATCTCTACTGATCTCTACCGATCGCCACTAATCACCACCGCCATCGGCTCGCAAATCTTGCAAAATCCCGGTACTGCGCCGCTTGAGATGAATCAGCGGTTAGAATAGACCTCCTATCGATCCCGGTCAGGCTTGAGTCCAGTGACCAACCTGCAAATTTCCGACTGGGTTCAGAGCGCGACGGAGGGTTAATCAACAGCGTGGCCGACAAGCAAAGTGGGTACAAAATTGTCGCTGACAACCGCCAAGCCCGCTACGAGTACGAAATTTTGGCAACCTACGAGGCGGGGGTTGAACTCAAGGGCACTGAGGTGAAGTCCATTCGGGCTGGCAAGGTGAACCTCAGGGATGGTTTTGCCCTCATCCGCAATGGCGAAGCGTTGCTGCTGAATGTGCATATTTCGCCCCACGACACCACGGGCAGCTACTTTAACCACGACCCTCGCCGCACGCGCAAGCTGCTGTTGCACAAGGAAGAGATCCGCAAACTGGTAGGACAGGTGGATCAAAAGGGGCTGACCCTGGTTCCCTTGCGCATGTATTTGAAGGGGGGATGGGTCAAGGTGGCGATCGGGCTGGCCCGAGGCAAGAAACTGCACGACAAGCGGGAAGACCTCAAGCGCAAGCAAGATCAGCGCGATATGGAACGGGCCCTCAAGCGGTAGCTCGGTTAGTCGGTTAGTCGGTTAGTTTGATGGTTGATTGGCCATGAATTTCAATCATGGATTTCGATCATGCGTTTTCGAGCATGAATCTTCGATCATGAATTTTCATAATTTGTTTTCATGATTTGATCGTTATTTGCTCGTTTGAAGTGGGTTGATTTTGCGGGTGTGTCTCGGGCCGTTGGTATAACACAGCAAGGCGGACTCCTTGCTTGACCGCCCATGAGGCGTTTTGGATGCGTTGTTTCATAACTGGCGATCGGGTGAACACAGCAAACGCGGGGAGCCTCAGCACCCGGTGGCCGTTTGCTATCTTCCTGGGGAGGGGCCTTGGCCAAATGGGTCAGATAGGCCCAAAACCGATCCAAAAAACGATGGGAAATTTGCGGCGAAGATGGCTGGCGGCGGGCTGTTGTGCTTGGCTTTGGGGAGGCGCTGCCGGGGCCCAAGTGGGGCCGATCGCCCCTGATGGCACATTGCCGGAACCGTCGCGCATCCAAACCACGGGCGACACCATCCAAATCGACGGGGGCACCCGATCGGGTGGGAATCTGTTCCACAGCTTTGAGCGCTTTTCGGTCCCTGAGGGCATGACCGCTTGGTTCAACACGGGCGCGGAGGTGCAAAACGCCATCACTCGGGTGACCGGTGGCCAAGGGTCGGAGATTTTGGGCACGCTTCGGGCCAATGGCTCCACCAATCTTTTTTTGCTGAATCCCAACGGAATTCTGTTTGGGCCCAATGCCCAGTTGCAACTGGGGGGCGCATTTTGGGCCAGCACGGCCGAAGGGTTGGTGTTTGGTGATGGGGTGACCTTTGATGCGGGGCGATCGGGTGGGCCCCCGCTGTTGTCTTCCCAGGTTCCCTTGGGGTTGCAGTTAGGTCAGCAACCGGCTCCGATTCGGCTGTTGGGGAGCTTGGTGGTGGCTCCGACCCAGCGGTTGTCGTTGGTGGGCGGGGCGATCGACTTGGCGGGTGGGCGGGCCGTGGCTCCCCAAGGGCAAATTGATCTGATCAGTGCGGCCGGTGGCACGGTGCGCTGGCAAACCAACGGGCCGATCGGCCTGGGTACTGCCCAACGCAGCGGCGTGATCAATTTGGATCAGCAAGCCGCGATCGATGCCAGCGGCCCCGGCGGTGGCCTGCTGAATCTTCAGGCGGGTCAAGTGGCGATTCTCAACGGCTCCACGGTCACGGCCCTCACGCAAGGAGAAATAAACGGCCGAGGAATCGCGATCGGGGCTAATCAAGTGGTGGTGGCGGGCATTGATCCCACTGGTCAACAGCCCAGTGCGATCGTGACCGACACCAGCGGCTCCGGCCGAGGTGGCTCGATCGTCATTGAAGCCAACCGCTTCAACACCCAAGGGCCCGCCCTCCTCTCCGCCAGCACCTTTGCCTCCGGCCAGGGCGGCGACATTGATATTCGTGCCACCGATGCCATCACCCTCAGCGGCCTAGGATTGCAGTTTGTGAACGAGGTAATTGTTGGCGGCAGCCTGGTGGGGCAAATTACCCCCGAAGTTCGCATCGCTGGCCTATACATCAACACCGCCGGTCTGGGGAATGGGGGTTCCATTCGGCTCAATACCAGCAACCTCACAGTTGCCGATGGGGCCGTTGTGTTTGCGCCTACCTTTGGCGCAGCCCGAGGCGGCGACATCATCATCGATGCCGAGCAAACGAATGCGGCTAGCTCCCTGATTGGTACGGGCAATGCTCGCGAGTCCACGGGCGAAGGCGGCACCCTCACCATTCGTGCTGGATCCTTGCTGGTGCAGGGGGGAGCGCTACTGGTGACGGTGAATTTAGGCAATGGCCCCGGCGGCGCTTTGACGGTGCAAGCCCGAGACAGCATTGAAATTAAAGATGCAGTGCCCCTTGCTTCCGTGGCCAGTGGGATTTTTACAAACACCATCGCTGGCAATGGTCGGGGCGGAGCCATGCTCATTGAAACCAATACCCTCACGGTGCGTGATGGGGCATTTATTGGGGGGCAGAGCGGGGCCAACATTCGGATCGGGGTGTTCGCAATGGGAGGAGTACCCGGTGAAATCACGATTCGGGCCGCCCGCCAAATTGACCTGATTGGTAGTTCCGGCGATCGCTTGTTCTCCAGTGGGATTGCCACCGATACCTTCACGGAATATCCGGCCGGCAACGTGTTGATTGAAACGCCATTCCTACGGGTTTTGGACGGCGCAACCCTCTCTAGTTCCTCGCTGGGGTTGGGCCAAGGGGGAGACATCACCATCAAAGCCGATCGCATGGAAATTAGTGGGCGATCAGCTGATGGGTTCCGCAGCGGGCTGTTGGCGGTTTCCGGGCGGGCAGATTTGCCCCAAATCACTGCCACGGGCAACAGCGGCAGCTTGAACCTACAGGTGGGCGATTTGGTGATTCGCAACCAAGGAGAAATTGCCGTCAACAGCAGCCTAACGGGGGATGCGGGCAGCCTCAGCATCACGGGCGATCGCCTACGTTTGGAAAACGGCAACATCACCGCCAACACCGCCTCCGGTCGTGGGGGCAACATTGATGTGCAGGTGAACACGCTGCAAATGTTGGCCGGCAGTTCGATCGCCACCAACGCCGTGCGCAGTGATGGCGGGAACATCCGGTTTCAGGTCTCTTCCCTGGCGGCCCTGCAAAACAGCGATATTACGGCCAATGCTCAGGCGGGGCGGGGCGGGCGCGTTGAAATTCAGGCGGATACGGTTGTGGGAACAGCCTTTCGACAGCAGCTCACCCCCCAAAGCGACATCACGGCCACTTCGGGGCTGGGAGCAAATTTCAGCGGGGCGGTGCAAATCAACACCCAAAATTTCAATGATGAGTCGGGGTTGATTGACTTACCGGAAGATACTTTGGATCCAACGGCGGCGATTATTATCGGTTGCGCAGCGGATGAGGGTAACCGATTTGTGGTGACGGGGCGAGGGGGGGTACCGGCGGAACCCGATCAGCCAGCCAGCAGCGCGGGGGCCTACTGGGATGATGTGCGGTGGTTGGACGGTAATCTGACGGGGGAGGCGACGGGTACTCCTGATCGGGCGATCGCCCCGAATCCACCCGATCGCCCAGTGCCTACCGCAGCGCTTTCTGAGCCAGTTTCTGAGCCAGTTTCTGAGTCAGCATCTGAGCCAGTTTCTGAGCCAATTATTGAAGCCCAGGGTTGGGTAACTCGGGCCAACGGTTCGATCGCCCTTGTGGCCAATCCGGCAACGCCCCAGTTGGGTTTCCCGTTGAACTGTCGCCAATTCCGCCAGCCCCACTAATCCAACCCAATCCCCATCAGGCTAGTTGCCCAATACCTACAAATCCCTAGCGCACTTCTACCTAGCGCACTTCCAATCGTTCCGTAATCCAAGTCATGCCCTCGGGGCCCACCAAAACAGCGGAAATCCAGCGAGATCCTGGGCTGTTGGGCGCGCGCCCCACCTTGAACAACCCTCCAGCGGAAATGGGTTCTAGGGCTGCATTTTGGGGAATGGCATACAGTTCCGGGCGCACAGGCGTATCGATCGCGCTGCCAGCCAACAGGGTGTCGCCCAACGGATCTTGAACGATCGCATCGAAGGTGTAAGTATCCCCCGGGCGCACTCGCTCCGGCAGCCGCACCCTCACGCGGGGTGGTTTGCTGCCCCATTGGGTGGTGGTGCGCTCATCAAGCAGTTCTTGACGGATCACCAGGCCGTTTTGAATGGTTTGGCGGGCCCGCACTTCCGTGACCAATTTGGCGGGCCCGAGGGTGGTGTTGGCTTTGGTGGCCGTGATGTCGGTGCGGGTTTCGAGAATCCAGGTGTCCCGATCGCGATCGGCCTTTTCAACGGTGGTGCTGTAGGTCACCTGATCAAAGGATTGCCAAAACTGACTGAGGGAGCGGCCCAACTCGTCGCGGCTGAGGCCATCGGCGCTGCGGAAGTTGGGGGCGAACCGTTGCAGCAAGCCGGCATCTTTGGCGCTGGCGGCGCGATCGATGTCGCTCAATAGGGCTTGCACGCTGGGATCGATCGTCACGGCGGCGGCGGGGTTGACGGCAGTGCCCATGGCCATCAGCAGACTGGCTCCGAGGGCGAGTCCCCACCGGCTAGCCCGCTGGATCGGTTGCGGATTTCCCAAGACGTAACAAGCGCGAAGAAGCATGGAATGATAATTTAGGAAGTCGGGAAGTGGCCGGCATTGATGACTCAAAGGGGGCGATCGGCCGGATCGCGTCGCTTTGGGATCAAGTCCCGCCTTGCCTGTCCGATTGTAGCGGTTGAAAGAGAGAAACGGTTTGACAGCAACCGCCCCGCAGCGATTGTTAGTGGCTGCCAGTGGCACGGGGGGGCATCTGTTCCCGGCGCTGGCGGCGGCCCAAGAGTTGACCGATCGATGGACGATCGAGTGGCTTGGTGTGCCCGATCGCCTGGAAACCAAGCTGGTGCCCGATTGCTTCCCGTTGCATACCATTCCGGTGACCGGTTTTCAGGAGCGATTGGGCTGGAAAACCCTGGCCACGGCCTATGGCTTGGTGAAGTCTGTCTTTGCGGTGCGTCGGCTGTTGCAGCGAGGGCAGTTTGCTGGCGTGCTGACCACCGGGGGTTACATTGCCGGGCCGGCCATTGTGGCCGCTCGATCGCTCGGATTGCCCGTGGTGTTGCACGAGTCCAACGCCATTCCTGGCCGGGTCACGCGCTGGTTTGGCCCCTGGTGCGACACGGTAGCTGTGGGATTTGAGGCGGCGGCCCAGCGGTTACGCCAACGAAAAATTGCCGCCCTCTGTACCGGCACACCGGCCCGCGATCGATTCTGGAAGCCAGAACCGCTGGCCTTGCCCGTGCCGGAGGATGCGCCGTTGATTGTGGTGGCTGGCGGCAGCCAAGGGGCCGTGGCCCTGAATCGGTTGGTGCGGGAAGTGGCAGCGGCTTGGTTTGCGATGGGGGCTTGGGTGGTGCATTTAACGGGCGATCGGGATCCGGATGCGGCCAGCTTGGAACATCCCCAATACATTGCCCTTCCTTTCTATGACGATATGGCTAGCCTGTTGGGGCGGGCCAATTTGGCCGTTAGCCGATCGGGCGCAGGCACGCTAACGGAATTGGCTGCCACCGCCACCCCTTCGATTTTGGTGCCCTATCCCTTTGCGGCGGATGATCACCAAACGTTTAATGCGCAAGTCTTTGTGGAAGCGGGGGCAGCACAGGTGTTTCCTCAGGGGCAACTGTCTCCCGATCACCTGCGGGATTTGGTTTTGGAGCTGCTGGCGGATCGATCGCGCCTGGACACCATGGCCCAGCGGGCCCGCGCCCTGGCTGTGCCCGACAGTGCCGCCCAGTTGGCCCAGTTGATGACGGCGGCGATCGACCGCGCAGCCCGCCGCCCATGACGGCCCCACGATTCACCCCTTGGAGCGATCGGCTCCGGTGCTGGCTGTTTCCGGCCCAGCCCCAACGGCGCGATTGGTGGGGCTGGCTGTTGGCCAGCGGGGCGATCGCCCTGGCCATTGGCTGGGCCGGCTATCGCCAGGCCACAGGTGGCCCCTACATTGTCCAAGACGATGCCCGCCAGCATGTGTTTTGGATGCAGCGCTGGCTAGACCCCACCCTCTTTCCTCAGGATTGGATTGCGGACTATTTCCAATCCGTGGCCCCGGAAGGATATCGCACCCTCTACCGGTTACTGGCTTGGGCGGGGTTGAATCCGCTGGCGGTGAGCAAAATTCTGCCGATCGGGCTGGGGTTGGTGGTGGCGGGGTTGGCTTTTGGTTTAACCACGGCCCTGTTGCCGATTCCGGTGGCTGGATTTTTGGGATCGGTGCTCACCAGTCAAGTGCTGGCCATGACCGATGACTTGGCCTCCGCCACCCCCCGATCGTTCCTCTACCCACTGTTTTTAGCCTTTGCCTGGGGTTGGGTACGCTCCAGCCTGGGTTGGGTTTTGGGCACGATCGGGCTGCTGGGCCTGTTCTATCCCCAATACGTCTTGGTGGCCTTGGGTATCTTGGCGATCGACTGGTGTTGGCGCTGGCGCTGGCAGTGGCCGGCCGGATTGCGAGCGCTAATGGTCAGCCCTTGGGGCCCCGCCGCCACCCTGACTCAGCGGCGCGATCGCCTGGCCCTGGGCGGTGGGATTGCGGGGATCGCTGTTCTGGGTCTCTATGCCCTGCAAGCTTCGGACTATGGCCCCGTGGTGACCGTCAGCCAAGCACGATCGCTCCCGGAATTTTTCTCCAGTGGCCGGGCCAACTTTTTTGATGACAACTGGTTTGACTTTTGGATTTTGGGGCAACGCAGCAGCCTGTTGCCCAAGGATCCATTCACACCGGCCACCTTGGTTTTGGGGTTGCTGTTGCCGGTGGTCTGGTGGCAGCGTGATCGCTGGCGTTTGGGTCAACAACTGAGCGATCGCCTGGCCCTGTTGCCCATTTGGCTCGCCTCTGGCATCGGTTGCTATACCTTGGCCCATCTGCTGCTGTTTCGGCTCCATTTACCCGGTCGCTACACCCAACACAGCATTCGGATGATGTTGCCGATCGCAGCGGCCTTGGTGTTGACGCTGCTGCTGGATCAACTCTTGGGTGCTGGTCGATCGCGTCCTGGCTCGATCGATCCAGTGATCAGCACCCAATTCACCAACCCCGAAGCCCACGCCCCATTCCCTAGCCCAGACTCAACCCCAACCATGCCCTCAGGCGCTGGCCGAGGGGTTAAGCGCTTGTTAGCGGTGCTCTTGGCGATCGGGCTATTCAGCGGTGCAGTGCTCTATCCCCTCAGCCTGAAACGCTTCCCCAAGGCCAACTACGTCGCGGGAGAATCGCCGGGCCTGTACCAATTTTTTGCGACCCAGCCGGTGGATCTGCGGGTTGCGTCCTTGGCCAAAGAGGCCGATAATCTGCCCACCTTTGCCGGGCGATCGGTTCTGGTGGCCCGTGAATATGCCATTCCTTACCACTGGGGCTATTACCGCTTGTTTCGGCAACGGATGATGGATCTGCTGCAAGCGCTCTATAGCCCAAATCTGTCGGTGGTGTTGGCTTTCAATCGGCAATACAGCATTGATTTTTGGCTGCTCGATCGCGACACCTTCACGATCGATTACCTGAGCGCAAAGGAGCGGCGGGCCAACCGCTGGTTACGCCAATTTCAACCGGTGCAACAGGAGGCGCTCGATCGCCTCAATCGCGGCGAAAAGCCAGCCCTGAGCAGCTTTTTAGCCCCCGATCACCCCTGCCAGGCCTATCAACAACCGGATTTGGTGGTTCTCGATGCGAAATGCCTAGCCAAGGTGGCCGTCGCGGCCAGCCGTTGATTAGCCCTCGGCCACCCGCCTGATTTCGCTGAGCACCGCTAGACATGAGCGATTTTGCCCCTTTGCCGTTGCCCCTAACCTTGCCATGTATGCCCTAAGACGATCGAGCTGGCTGCTGTCCCTGGTTTTGGTTCTGGCAATCGGGCTGGGCCTGGGGTTGCGGGTCACCAACTTGTCCCAGAAATTTCACTGGATTGATGAAATCCATAGCGCCATGCGGGTGGCCGGTGTGGGCAAGGAAACCGCCGTGGCTTGGGCCACTCGGGCCGCCAGTGATCGCCAGCCGGTGACCATGGCCGACCTGATGCAGTTCCAAACCCTGCCCGCCAATCAAAATTTGCTGGAGGGCTTGCGAGCCACCACCGTGGCCCTGGCCACGGACAATCCCCAACATCCCCCCCTGTTCTATGGATTTGCCAGGGTGTTGGCCGGGTTTGGCGGCCGGGCGATCAATCAAATTCGCCTGACTGCCGCCCTGATCAGTTGGCTCACCTTTCCGGCCATGGTTTGGTTGGCCTGGGAACTCTTCCGCTCTTGGGCCGTGGCGCTGCTGGCAGTTTTGCTGCTGAGTCTGTCGCCGCTGCACTTGGTCTATGCCCAAGAGGCCCGGGAATATAGCCTAGTGGTGTTGTTGGTGTTGGTGTCCGGGGCCCTGTTGGTGCGGGTGCAGCGGGCCTGGCATGAGTCCCGCGCCTTTGACCCGGCGGGCCGACTGCGACGGGTGCAGCGGGGATGGCTGGCCTATGGTGGGGCGATCGCCCTGGGTTTGTATGCTCACCCCACCTTTGCGCTCACGATTTTTGGCCATGGGCTGTGGATGACCTGGCTGGAACGGTTTCGTTGGAATCGTCAAATGCGTGCTTGGGCGATCGCGGCGGCGCTGGGTAGTGCGGCCTTTTTGCCTTGGTTGGTGGTTTATTTGATCCACTTTGACGGCATGGCTTGGGTGGGGCGCGATGTGGGTTGGCTGACGATCGGCCGGCGCTGGTTGATTGGCTTGGTGGGTTTGTTTGCGGATGTGCAGGGCCTGACGAGCGATCGGCTGGTGAATGTGGAAACGGGCCAGGACGAAGCCCAGTTGGCAAGCTGGGTTTGGTGGGGCGTGCTGTTGCCAGTGGGCGGCGTGGTGGTTTGGAGTTTCCGAATTCTCTGCCAATTTGCCAATGAAGCGGCGAAATGTTTGGTGCTTTGTGGGTTGGCTGTGCCCTTTTTGGCCCTGGCAATTCCCGACTTGATTGATGGGGGGCAGCGATCGACCGTGCCGCGTTTTTTGTTGGGCCCCTCGATCGGGGTAATTTTGGCGGTGGCCTACAGTTTGGCGGAATTTTGGGTCACGCCACGCGCTTCCCGTTCCCTGGCGGGGCAGTATGGCCGGCGAGTGGGTCAAGTCGTTACCGTGCTGTTGGTGTCGGTTAGCCTTGCTTCCAGCATCGCCATGGTGCGAGCGGATACTTGGTGGAACAAATACAGCAGTTTTTACGATGGTCAGGTGGCCGCCGCCCTGGCCAACCGCCCTAACCAATGGGTGCTGACGGGGCCGGAAAAGGTGGGCCGGGCGATCGGCCTGGGCTATCGCACCAATCCCGCCGTGCAGTTTCTATTCGTGCGATCGCCCGCTGATTTGGCGGGCCAGCCCTTGGGCAATCGGGTTTGGCTTTATCGCCCCTCCCGCGAGATCCTGGAATCCCTACAGGGCCGGGGTTGGCAAATTGCCCCCACCGTTGAGCGAGGACAACTGCTAGAAGCCACCAAGGATTCCTAAACCAGCCTGATCGTGGAGCTACCTGATTAACCCGATTTAGAAGCTGGCAAGGGGACTTGAACCCCTGACCTACTGATTACAAGTCAGTTGCTCTACCAACTGAGCTACGCCAGCGATTGGCCATCCTGGGGATGACGTTTGATACTTTAACCCACAACCGATCACGCTTCAAGGGTGGCGATGAAGTTTGATGAAGTTTGATGAAGTTTGCGGAAACTGCCCCGATCGATCTCGCCAAGTCTTGCGCGCCAAGTGTTGCCCGTCCTCACTCAGCCCTAGCCCAAGGCTAGATGTAATTGAGCCTAGGGCGCGACCGATGGGCGATGGGATTCAATCAGGGCCTCAATAATTTCCTCAGCCTTCGCCTTGCTGCTGACCGCAATCCCCTTATCTTTGGCGAGGGTTTTGAGCTTGGCCAACGCAACCACACTGTAAATTTTCCGCAGTTCGGCTTCCTGGGGATCAACAACTGGGGCTGGCGACTTGGCCGGCGGCTCGATCGTCAGGGTGATTTTTGATCCTTCGGTCACCACTTCGCAAAGGCGATGGATCGATCGCTCCAAAGAAGCAACTATTTCCTGTGCGGCGCTGCTGGAGCTGGTTTCGCTTGTGGGGCTGGGTGGCTGCGCGATCGGGTTCCCAGTCTGGCTGAGGTTTGCCAACTGTTGGCTGAGATCGGTCATTTGGCTTTCTAGCTTGGCCAATGTTTGCGCTGAGTTGGCATCCCCCAAAGCATGGCGATCGGCAACGGTCACTCCCGCAAGAGATTGGGTTAGTTTTTGATCGAGGAGTTGCTCCAACCGTTGGGTTAATTGTTCTTCCAGGCGTTGGCCAAAAGTTGGATCGATGCCTGGTTCCACAACTGGCTGAGGGATTGGGTCGGGGTTGGCAATCGAGGCCGACGGGGGATCGCCTTCTAACAAAACCGCCAGCTCTTCTTGGGCTAATGCCGCTTCCGCATCACTCAGGTCAAAAACCCAAGCCCAAAGCATCCCAATGTCTAAATCATTGGCCACCACCACCCAATCAGCCCCGTGGATTACCTCATATTCCACTTCATCCCCAAGCTGATCGGTGCGACGAACCAAAATCGGGATCAAATTGCTGTTGTGATTCCGCAAACTCCACCGCAGTTCCTCATAGCGATCGGGTGAAATTTCCGGTTGCGATCGCATCCCCACCAAACAGGTATGAACCTGACCATGGTTAACGGGTTGAATCTTTAGGTTTTCGCGAATCAGGCGGCGACGTTCTTGATAATCGCTCATGGGTTAGGTTCAGCGTCAACACTAACTTTTTGAATTAATTCTTTGGCCAAATTTTCAAAGGCCGCCAGGGCATTTTCAACGGAATCGCGATCCTGAGATCCCAGATCCTCATCAAAATCAGCCGCGCAAAGAGGATAGCCTTTTGACTGGGATTTGGACAAAACATTTAACCGAGGAACCCAGGTGCCCTTGCGAAAAAGCGCCGTGCGATCGCCCCCCGGGAGCCGATCGAGCTTGGCGTTCAAATCATCCACCATCGCTTGATTAAAAGTCTTGGACTGGCGATCATACATACTGACGGCAATGCCCACAATTGGCAGGGGTGTTTCTCGGAATTGTCCCACCTCTTCCACTTGGCTGAGCACATATTCCAAGGCGCGAATGGGATAGGGGGAAAGTTGCGTGGGAATCAGCACGCCCGCCGAAGCCATCAGAGAAATTCGGTTCACTTTCCCAAAGGAGGGCGGTGGGTCAACGAATACAAAATCATAGTCATGGTTTTTGAGTTTTTTGGCCAGGATTCGATCGCTATCCACTAACTGAATGAGCTGATTCTCCATATTGCTGAGCCGAATATGGGAAGGAATCACATCCAAAGTCACATTGCCCCAACGTTTGCTGATGGTGACGGAGGCGGCCGTGGTTTTGGGTTCCGTCAGCAGATGGGTAATATCCTTGCGTCCCGCTTTTTCAATATCTTCCAGGGGATCAATTCCGAGTCCAGTGGTTAAATTCGCCTGAGCATCAATATCAATCAGCAAAACTCGCTTGCCCATTTGGCTTAGGGCAGCGGCTAAGTTGATGGTGAGTGTCGTTTTACCGACTCCACCTTTGTTGTTAAAAACCGTGATGATCATAGACTCTCGCCGTTGAGGTTCTGGGTCTGAGGTTTGGCGATCGTGAATCGCCAACAGGCTCATTATTTTGGGATCGTGAGAAAGCCGCGCGATCGCCCGAATGAATTGGTGATGAACCTTTCGATGGCTATCGGCAAAGGCGGCCATGACCCGATCGCAATTGCGCTGCCACAGCAACGATCCCAGCAGCCGATAGTTATCGTAAAGATCGGCTCGCTCAAACTCCCACAGAACATGAATTGCCCTACCATCGTTATAGAGCAACTTGAACTGATTGCCATTGGTTAATAGGCCCAACAAACTGCCCGATTCACGGAGATATTCCCGCAGTTGCCAGCTATTGTGGGCGATCGATTTGTGGGGCGCTTTGGCCTCAATGACCAAATAGTGGCTAGAGGGAGCCGCTTGCTGGGCCTTGACTAAAAAATCAACTCGTTTTCGCCCAAAGGGAACCTGTTGGGCCACATCGGCTTTGTCATAGCCGAGCAGCATCAGCAGCGGGGTCAAAACTCGATCTTCTAGGGCTTTTTCAGTGGTGCAGGTTTCCACCCGATCGAGCAGGGCTGTCCACTGTTGCTGAAACTCCTCGGGCGTGAGCATCATCGATCAAGAACTCATCGCGAACTGACGACATCAACAGAAAATAGAGAGCCGCTGAGCGGCCATAATTCTAGCAGTTATGTTGCAGTTGTAAGCGCACCTGATTGGTGTGAGTCGAACCGGGATCAAGCCACAGCAATTGTTCGCCCGTGTTTAAGGCATTGCGTGGCCCTGTCCAGGGTTCCAGACAATAGAAAGGTTTACCCTTCAACGTCCAAAACACCAAGGTGCGGTAACTGGCATCAAACTCCAGGCTGAGGGTTTGTTGTTGCTGACGATCTGTGACCGTGGCCGACAGGCGATCGACCACAGGAAATCGCAGATCTAATTCATCTTGCTCAAAATCCAAAGTGCCATCAAACGCCCCAGTTGATTGGCGCTTTTGATCAAAATATTCAGTAACAGGAAGATCGATCACCAGGGCCGATTTATCCGCCACGTTGAAGTAGGGATGCAACCCAGAAGAAAAGGGCATGGGGCGATCGCCCAAGTTGTGATGGTTTTGAATAATTTCTAACTGATTGCCCTGCAATCGATAGGTGAAATCCAATCGAAACTGGAAGGGATAAACGGCTAGGGTGGCGGGCGTGGCATTGAGGGTGAGGGTAATGCTCGCTGCGTCGCGCAAGTCGGAGCCAGTGACCATCCAAGGCAAATCGCGCGCAAAACCATGCTGCTTGAGAATGCCCGTTTCTCCGCTGGGTAGCTGATAGCGATTTTCCGGCAAGTTCCCACAAATGGGAAACAGAATGGGGATCCCGCCACGAATGCTGAGGTTGGGATCTTGATAGCGATCGAGATCGAGATAAAGCAACTCTTGGCCCTGAATTGCCCAGCGGGTGATGATGCCGCCGCGATCGGGAACCACTTCCAAAACGGACTGGGCAGCCCCATCGGTCAAGCGAAAGACCGGCCACTGTTCAGCTAATTCTTCAACTTGAAACATAAGGTTCTGAATCCTGAATGAGTGGCAGAGGCTAGAACGGGGCTGCCCTAGTTCATAGGGTCAAGGTTGCGGGATCAGTCGTCATCACAAGGGGCTTAAGTTCCTTGCTGCCTAACCGTTTGGTGGCGGCAACAGTCATTGGGCCTGACCTATCAAAATCCGCTTGCCGTGCGACTAGAACGGAGCTTGACCGGTGAAATTCCCCGGCGGTGAATAGCGACAAACCAAGGTATCGTTACCACCGCCCGAGGCCAAACCGCAGCCCACTTGCGTTGTGTTGCGCCAAACGATTTGGGTGTAGTGTCCCACATCGGCCCAGTTGCCGGTGGTGCTGACGTTGGGGAAAATTCCCTGCTTGAAAAACCGCTTTTCGGCTCCCCACAAATCCACCAGCGCTTTGGTGGAATAGGCCCCACTGGTTCCTCGGGCTAAATTTTCGCCCTGGCCGGTGTTTTGGGCATGGTTAAAGGCTCCGGTGGATGCCAACTGGTTCGCCCAGGCCTGGGCATCCCTGGCCAAGGAGTCTGACCAAGTGAGAGGAGCAACGCCCACGGCCGATCGATAGCTGTTGTGGGTGGTGAGGATGTCGTTCGTGAAGGTGCTGGTTCCGCCACCGCTGGTTCCGCCGCCGTTGGTAGTAGTACCGGCCGCGCGGGCCACAGCATCGGGAGCAGCCCCCAAAAAGAAGGCAATTTCTTGACCGGCCGCATTGGTCACTAGCGTGCCGGTAATGGAGCCGTCGCCGTCGGGATCAATGTCCACGCCCACGGTGCTCTGAATCGTTTGGCGAATGGTGGCGGCGGTGGCATTGGCCGGCAGGGTTAAACCCGGAGGCAAGATGCCGCTGCTGCCTTGCAGGAGGGTGACCAGGAAGCTGAGGGAATAGCTGGTGGCTTGGAAGCGCATATCGCTGGCATTCAGATTGTTGAGTTGCAGGCGATCGACCGTGGGATCAAAATCCAACACCACGTCCACATTGCTGAGACCGGTGGCATCACCCCGCAGGCTAAAGGTATCGGTTCCTGCACCGCCGATCAGCACATCGCTGCCCAAATCGCCGCTCAGGAAATCATTGCCCGCCCCGCCCAGGAGCAGATCGGAATCGCGCCCTCCCACTAGCGTATCGTTGCCGTCGCCACCCGCGACCCAATCGTTACCTAAGTTCCCAGCCACGAGGTCATCCCCCAGCCCGCCATCGAGGTCGTCTTGGTCGCGACCGCCCAACAGGCTGTCGTTTCCACCGTTGCCCCGCAGCCGATCGTTGCCCAAGTTGCCATAGATAAAATCGCCCCCTTCGGAACCTTGAACGCTGTCTGCGCCTTCCAGGGCCCGCAATCCTTGGGGGGCGGTGGCGAGCAAGTTGGCCGGAACGGTGTAGTTATCGTTACCGGTACTCAGATCAAAAAATCCTTCGGGAGAAAGACCAGCCATAGCGAGGAACACCAGGGGAATGGAGGATTGGGATTGGGGCGATCGAGTCGGTGTGGGTGCTTGAGCCAAATCAACCCAGCCATTAACCCAGCGATCAACCCAGAGATCGACCTAACCCCAAGGCCAACATACCCAGGAAATCCCCAAGAATCAGGTTAGGAACGCACATCGATCGACCCGTCGGGCCAAAAAACCACTCGAAACTGAGCCAAGGGAGCCAGTTGCACCTTGCCGTTGTCACCTTTGATGGCGCTGGCGGCCGGGTTCAGCAATGGGCCCAGGGGGAAGGGTTTTTGGGCCGCATTGCGATTGGCGGGATCCGCGTCTACGGCGATGCCGACAGCGTTGGTGCGCACGTCATACATCAGGGGCATACTGGGCGCAGATTTGCCCTGCCAGGCGGTTCGCAAGCTCTTTTCGAGCTGGGCGCGGGCAGTTTCACGGGCGATCGCGTCGCTGAGGCTGGGATTCTGAATTCGGTTAACAGCGGCATTGCTGGCGTTCACCGATTCCATGGGGATCACTTGCACCCCCTGGGCAGCGCTGAAGGAGACCTGGAAAGTGGCTAGGGGTTCTCCAGTATTAGCCCGATCGAGGGGCTTAAACAGCAATTTGGGCAACGGGGTACGGGCGATCGCCTCTTGGGCCATGGCGTTTTCCGGCAAATAGCCCACGATCGAACCATCCTCGCCCACGCTCACCCGGTAGTTCAGGGTCAGGGCCAAATTCTGGCGATCGGTCCAAGCCTGATCCAACTGACCGAGGAGATATCGCTCCAAGGCTGCCAACTGTTTGGGATCCGTCACCGGCTTAGCGGGAGTCAACAGCGTATCGGCTCCTTCTCCGGCCAGGGGCGAGGGCACTGGCACCGACGAGGGGGGAATGGCTGCGCTCGTGCTGGCTGGGGATGCCGCCGGGAGCGATCGGGTTTGGGGTTGGGGTTTAGCGGGGCTGGGTGTGGTGGCCGGTGAGGGCGCGGGCAAGGCCGACTGATTTTGAGGCGTGGGTGTGGGCGTGGGCCGCAACAGATCCTTGGGTTGTTGCACCTTGGGCACGGGCAACATGAACAACAACCCCGCCGCCACGGCCAACCCGGAAGCGCCCAAGGCCACGGGAGCCGCCCGCTGCACCAGCGGTTCCGCCTGCACCAGGTCATGGCGAGACACCGGAGAGAACACCTGCTGGATGTCGGGCAAGGTTTTGGGATCGCCGTAGAACTGGTCGATCGTTTCCACCAAGTCAAACAGTTGCAGCGGGGTCAGCAATAGCTCGATCGGCTGCGGCGGGCCATCGCCGGGCCCCTCCGGATTCGGCGGCGGCATCACCAACAATCGATGTTTGCCTCCATCGGCTGCCACAACCGCCACATTGGGCTGACTGGGATCGATCGCTGTGGGTAACTGGGGCGATTGAATGCCGCTGAAGCAACCCTGGGCGTATTGACTCACCACCTGGGCAAACCGCTCAAAAAAGCTGCGATCGCACAAAAATCCCTGGCCATGGGCAGGAAACTGACAATTCACCGTCAACAGCACCGATAAAGTCGGTCTTGCTTCCCCCACCTCTGCCAATGAATCCATGCCCTCCAGGGTCAGGACACAATTGGGCAAGCTGTACTGTCGTTGAATTGTCACGCCACTTCTCCGTCAAACAAACTAATCCAAAAGCGTTCCAGCCCCGCCGTTGACGAACAGTACAGTAACTGTTCCAGCAAGCGGAGGGCCAGGGTATTCAGGGCCTCGTCGGTGTTGTAAACCGTCACGGCCGATCGGCGTGGATTCATCCGGGCCCGGAAGTGGGCCCGGAACCGCTCCAGATAATCCGCCAGCCGAAAATGGTGCTCGAAGGATAGATCCTGCTCCTCCAGCCGCTCGCAAGCCAGAAGTAATTGCCGAATCAGCACCGTCAGTCGCTTGGCCAAATAAACCACAATCGTGGTCAGGGCCTTGGCCTCATTCAAGCTCAGGGGCCGCCGTTGCACCGCCCGCCGCAAAGGATTCGTGGCTCGCAGTCGCCACAGGTTAACCTTTGTGCCAACCACGCTCGTGATTCCCAGCTCTTGGGCACAGTAAAGAATCGCCTCAGACCCGCTGAGATCGAGGGCTTCGATCGCCAGGAGCATCAAGTCCAGTTGTTGGCGGGCCCGCCGGGGACATTCACCATCTTTCACGGGCGGGTTGGGCAACCGCTCCAAAATCGGCGGGATCTCCGGTGAATCTGCGGGAACAGGCGATCGATCGGCAAACATTGCACTCGAAGAAGTCATCGGCACAGAATCACATCAGCAATTCAATGAAACCATTGATTAGAAAATCATTTCGATCCATCGGTCAATCCGTCCAATTGTCCTTGCGGGGGCTGGGGGTCAATCCCGCCCAAGCGAAGACCCCAGGGATCTGGGGCGATCGGGGAGGATCAGGCAGCCTGTGCCACTTGGGCGATCGAACTCTGAACAATCCTGCAATCATCCCGTAAGCACCACCCCCCGGACGATCGGTTGCAAAATTCAGCCCTGCAATTCAGCGATACTGATTTCGCGCTGAATTTCACACTGAACTTCGCCATGATTCCGCCGAACGATCCCCACCAGTTTAAGCAGTTTTAGGCAATCTCCTGGAGAAAACTCAGATGACCACACCCCAATCCCAGCCGACGGATTTGCATCGTCTGGTTCGTGCTATTCCTGATTTTCCACAGCCCGGAATTGTTTTCCGAGATATTACAACCCTTCTGCGCGATCGGGATGGTTTGCAACAGGCCGTGGATCACCTACACGATCGCTGTCATGACCTACGCCCGGATTTTGTGGCCGGCATCGAAGCGCGCGGGTTTTTGTTCGGCCCGGCCTTGGCGCTGACCTTGGGTGTGGGCTTTGTGCCCCTGCGCAAACCGGGCAAACTCCCCGCCGCCACCCATGGCGTGGAATATGACTTGGAATATGGGCGCGATCGCCTGGAAATTCACCAAGATGCGATCAGCCCCGGTTCACGGGTGTTGGTGGTGGATGACGTAATCGCTACCGGGGGTACTGCCGCCGCCGCTGGGCAACTGATCCATCAAATCGAAGCAACCCTAGTGGGCTATGGCTTTTTGATTGAACTCCAAGACCTGAAGGGGCGCGATCGCCTGCCCAACGTGCCGGTTCGATCGGTGCTGGTTTATTGATCAGCAAATTGGCCGGTTCTTCAGCCCTTTGACTGGGCCCTGAATCAGCGCTGGTTCGTTAAGCGGGAGATTAGGAACTAAAGATTGGTCTGTTGAGCAAGGATGTTGATTGGGTGTGACCAGTTGGGATGGACTCCGATTGGTAACTCTTAACCATTCTTAGCAACTTGATCGAGATGCGTATTGGCAACCTTATTTTCTTGACTTGCTTTGGAATGGTCTATTCATTGCGATTTTTTTCGCAACCTCATTCTGTTTGATTCATCCGAGCATGTGATGTGTGATCGAAATCAACGATCAAAGAGATCAATCTCAGATCCCCATCGCAAGGTGTGATCAAGATCAATCATCGAAGCTTTTAGCAGAACTTCATCAACTCCTTAAGAACCATCTGCACAACTTTATCCAGTCTTTACCTAATCGCCCTGGCCCTTCCCATAGGATTACATCAGTAGCAGGTTAAGTCAGCCCAGTGCGCCCAAAACCCTGATGGCTGACCAGCGCAAAAACAAGCGCGTCCTAGCTGGGTGCTCCTTAAAAACAAGCCCAAAATTTTTAGCCCAAGTTAGCTCAAGACTGTTGGAGTCGAAAACATGGTTGGACTTTTCCCCAAACTGGTCGTAAGCGCCTCAATGGCCGCTGGCGTGGGGTTGTTTGCCGGAGCACCAGCCCTCGCCGCCAGCCTCCAAGGTGCTAGCACCACCGGCAATATCCTGGTGTATTGCTCGAACGGCACCAACACCTTTCTGTGCGATAACAGCAACCTCGGCACTGCCCTGCAAGGGGATTTGACCGCGCCGGGTGGCAACGTCGAGCTATTCGCAGACAGCGAAACTGCACCCGGTCTAGCCAAGTTCCTGGGCGGTACCTACAGCACCCTCACTGGCACTCTGAATGGTCAAGCCATTGAGTTCCGCAGCCTGGTTAAGTCCGACTGGACAGCCCAATTTACCCAAGCTTGGCTGACGGATGTGGCTGCCCAAAACGGCATTAGCAGCATTTTGACCGGTAATTTTCTGTCAGAAGCGGTTGGTTATTTCACCTCCAACACGACGGAAGCCAATGCTGCTTTGGCCAGGCTGAGTGACCCGAACGTCGCCTTCGTGAACCAAGACCTGGTAAGCGGGGTGATTTCGGTGGGTCTGGCGGGTCACATGGACGTGACCAGTATTGTGTCGGGGCTGATTGCCACCAGCAAAACCCTGACGAATATTCAAAAAACTCAGTACAGCAACGTCATCAAAGCCCTGGGAACGCAAGGGGTGAAGCTGCAAGCCAGCGAGCTGGTGAAGGTGCTTTACGATGGCCAAGAAACTGTCCGCTACGGTGGTCAGGGGATCGCTTCTGGTCAGGTGGAAGCGGGTGATGGAAAGTCCCACAACGGAACCTACCTGGTGCAGTTCCAAGGCAAGTTGCCGGAACCGCCGGCCGCCACGCCGGAGCCGTCTTTGATGGTTGGTTTGGCTGCGGTGGGTAGCTGGGTGGCGCTGAAGCGTCGCCAAAACCGCGCCTAATTCGCCTCAGAAAGTCGCTCTTGAAAATTGAGCTGAAAAATGGGGGGTGATGCCATGAACTTGGTATCACCCCCCATTCGTTTTGGGACTTGTTTTGAGTCTGATTTTGATTCTCTGGGATCAGCGATCGGGTCTGGGATCGCTGATTTTGACTGTAGTTGGCAATCTGAATTGAGTATTGACATCCTCCCCAGCCTAAAGAGGATTGAGCAGTCAGTACTGACCAAACTGACCAATCTTGACCAGTACTGACTAATATTGAATCTGCCCAGTTGACGATCGCTAAACTTCGCTCCAACCCGTGGGGGAAGGGAGAGGAACCTGTTCGCCGGGGCGCGATCGAGACACTTGCTGCATACTGGCCGAAAGCCACAGAAACAGCTCTTGGAAGCTGAGACCTTTGAGCTTCAGGGGCGATCGCACCGTGAGGGATCCCAGCCGCTCCATGTCTGCACCTTCAACACCCACGGCAAAAAAGGCGAGTGCTTTACGGGCTTCTTCATCGCGAATTCGGGTGGCGGCGGCTCCCAGCACTTCCGCATCATCACTGGGCGCACCGTCAGTAATTAAGAAAATCCAAGGACGGTAGTAAGCCACGCCATTGCTGCGATACTGGGCTTTACGATCGCGCAGCAAATCCAAGGCCGCATGGATTGCAGCTCCCATGTAGGTCATGCCACCGGCTCGGAGCCGAGGCGCTTCAAAACTATCGGCCGTCACAAAGTCTTGAAGCACTTCCACCCGATCGGCAAAGGTTGCGATCGCCACTTCCACCCGTTTCGCTGCTAGGGAGTCGCCGTTGAGATCAGCCTGGAAAGCTTGCAAGCCAGCTTCCAGAGCGGTTAAAGGCGCGCCCTGCATGGAGGTTGAGACATCCAGCAGCAGCACGCAAGGGCAGCGCGGCTCTGGGTTTTCTGCGAAGGCGATCGCCTCTTCAAAGTCAAAATTTCCAGACACCATTAAAACTTCTAGACACGACGGAAGCGACGAAAATGACTCGGCTAGACTAGGACTCAACCTGAGGATGATCAACCGCTGACTCCCTGCGGACTGCCAGAGCTGACCACAGCTCTAGTTTTCCAAGCAAGACGAGGTTAGAGTGCATCCCAAGGCCTGATCCGCATCATTTGTTTGAGGAGTGGGGTCATAACCCAAGCCAATAACTTCAGTTATCAACTGCTCCCCACGCACCATTGAGTTTCCCAGACCCGGCTTTTGGGTGTTACTTTCCCCTAGACCCGGTTTGGGGTGATGGGTTCCACTGGCCACAATCAACTAACTCAATTAGACAACATCAATCCAGTTAGAAAACAGTCAGCCAGCGCCAGTGACTCCTCCGACCCGATCGCCCTGTTCGATCGCCCTGGTTAATCCGGGCCTCGATCGGGAACCCCGATCGCCACACCCGATCACCACGATTGAGATTTCCTAAGATTGAGATTTCCGAAGGTTGATACCCCAAAGGTTTGATTCACTGCACTGGTTGATTGAGTTGATAGGCAGTTTGGATATCCGGTGGGGATCGCTACGATCGGGATCAAGCACATTTTCCCTTGAACCTTGGACAGTGCCAGGGCCCGTTCCGGCTCCCTGCCCATGCCCGATCGTCCCCTTGGCCCCCACAACCATTCGGCCTCTCACCTGATTTCTTTACCCACCGCCGCCCCTATGACCTCTACCGGACAACCGCTCTCGAATTACACGGAATCATTTGACATTCAGGGAAACTACTGCCCGATTACCGTTCACGTGGAGGACGATCGCACCGGGATGGCCCCTGACACGTTGCGGCGCGCCTTTGCCGACAACCTGTACTACATCCAAGGCAAAAACGAACTCACCGCCACGCCCTTTGACTACTACATGGCGCTGGCCTACACGGTGCGCGATCGACTGTTACACCGCTGGATCGCCAGCAACACCGCCTACATGCAACAGGACGTGAAGACGGTCTGTTACCTGTCAGCAGAATTTTTGCTGGGGCGACAGTTGGGCAAAACCATGCTCAATCTGGGGATGTACGAAAAAGCCAAGCAGGTGGTTACGGAAGCGGGCTTAGACTTTAATCACCTGTTGGAATTGGAGCCAGAACCGGGGCTGGGCAACGGCGGTTTGGGTCGGCTGGCGGCTTGCTTTTTGGATTCACTAGCCACCTTAGAGATCCCGGCGATCGGCTACGGTATCCGCTACGAATTTGGCATCTTTGATCAGCGGATCGAAGATGGGGCCCAGGTGGAGCGGCCCGATAAATGGCTGCGGTTCGGGAATCCCTGGGAAATTCGTCACCCGGAATTAACCGTGGAAGTGGGCTTTGGAGGACACACGGAACAGTATGTGGACGAGCATGGCCATGGTCGTTGTCGCTGGGTTCCGGCCCGACGCATTTTGGGCACGCCCCACGATGTGCCGATCGCGGGGTACAACAACAACACCGTCAGCACCCTGCGCCTGTGGAAAGCCAGCGCCAGTGAAGAGTTTAATTTCCAAGTGTTCGATCGGGGTGACTACACCGGAGCCGTGGCCGACCAAATCTTGTCGGAAAACATCTCCAAGGTGCTTTACCCCAACGACAACACGGCCCAAGGGAAGCAACTGCGCTTTGAGCAGCAATACTTCTTCGTGAGCTGCTCCCTGCAAGACGCAATCAACCGCTACCGGCGCGATCAGCGGCGGGGTCTGGAATACCTGCACGAAAGCATTGCCATTCAGCTCAACGACACCCACCCCGCGATCGCCGTGGCCGAACTGATGCGGTTACTGATCGATCGCTACGATCTGGGTTGGAACCGCGCTTGGCACGTCACCCGCCAATGTTTGGCCTACACCAATCACACCCTGTTGATGGAAGCCCTGGAACGTTGGCCCGTCAACCTGTTTGAGCGGCTCTTGCCCCGCCACTTGGAAATCATCTACGAAATCAACCAGCGATTCTTAGACGAAGTGCGGCTGCAATATCCCCACGACGAAGCCCGCGCCGGTCGGATGTCTTTGATTCAAGAAAATCCAGAGCGGATGGTGCGGATGGCCCATCTGGCCTGCGTTGGCAGCCATGCGATCAACGGGGTTGCAGCCCTACACACGGACTTGCTGCAAAAGCATGTCCTCAACGACTTCTACACCTTCTGGCCCGAAAAGTTCCAGAACAAGACCAATGGCGTAACGCCCCGCCGTTGGCTGCTGTTGGCCAATCCCCGGCTGTCCAAGCTGTTTACGGAAAAAATTGGGGACGATCGCTGGGTCAAGGATCTGGAGTTGTTGCAATCTCTGGAGCCGTTGGCGGATGATCTCGAATTCCGACACCGCTGGGCCGAAATCAAACAGGCCAACAAGCGGGAACTGGCGGACTATCTGTTGCTGTACAACGATTTGGAAGTGGATCCCCGAGCCATCTTCGACACCCAGGTGAAGCGAATTCACGAATACAAGCGGCAACTGCTAGATATCTTGTACGTGATCTCGCTCTACCAACAGATCAAGCAAAATCCCAGCATGGATTTGCATCCTCGGGTGTTTATCTTTGCGGGCAAGGCGGCTCCTGGCTATTACCTGGCCAAGCTGATCATTCGATTGATCAACGGTGTAGCAGAGGTGGTGAACAACGACACCTCGATCGCCCGGCGGTTGCAGGTGGCCTTTGTGGCCAACTATTCCGTATCCTTGGGCCAGCGCATCTATCCGGCGGCGGATTTGTCGGAGCAAATTTCCACGGCGGGCAAGGAAGCATCTGGCACGGGAAATATGAAGTTTGCGCTCAACGGGGCCCTGACGATCGGGACATTGGATGGGGCAAACATCGAAATTCGCGAAGCCGTGGGGCCCGAAAACTTCTTCCTGTTTGGACTCACGGAAGCGGAAGTGGTGGCCCTCAAGGCCGAAGGCTACGATCCCATGGGCTACTACTACGGTGATCCGGAAATTCAAGGGGTCTTGAATGCGATCGCCGAGGGACAATTCAGCCGGGGCGATCGGGAGCTGTTCCGCCCCCTGCTGGATGCCCTGCTCTATCGGGATGAGTACATGGTCTTGGCGGACTACCGTGCCTATGCTGAAGCCCAAAGCAAGGTCGATCAGGCCTATCGTGATCGGGAATGGTGGACAAAATCCTCAATTCTCAATTCCGTGCGGATGGGTCGCTTCTCCAGCGATCGCACCATTCGGGAATATTGCCGCGATATTTGGCATGTGTCGCCCGTGCCCGTGTCCCTGGAGACCTATTCCCAATCCAATGCCGGGCTGAAAGTCAGCAACAATACCTAGCTGATCCCACTGATTTCTTGAAGATATTCCCTATCCCAACACCGCCCGATCGCAAGATTTGGCGGTGTTTTGTCGTTTTATGCCTATGGGAATAGAATCCAAATTTGAAACCAAAGGTTTAAACAAAGTTCAAATAGAACAAGAAATATTCATAGAGAAAATCAGTATGATTTCCTAATGATCTCCTATTAATTGTTCATTAAAATAATCGACATTCATAGTTTTCATCAAATACAGTCAGTTCAAGCCCTTTCAGCACATCGATCCAAACATCGATCCAGTTCTATCCATATCTGACTTGTAGCATTAATTACATCGTCTGAACATTATCAAGACCTGCCTTGTAGCATTAATTACACTGCTCATCACCTATTCTGCACTCTCTTTCCTAAAAACGAGGCTCGGTCATTGGATATTAATTCGCACTGTTCTCAGGAATCAGTCATGGTTACTAATAATAATGCTACTGCGTTTAATATCAACGCAAATGCATTTCATGACCTCCAAAATGCCAACAGTCTGGGTGGAAAAGCAGAAGGGGATGATAAAACCTTTGATGCTTGGTTGGGCGATTGGGAATATGCGATCGATCGGACAGCCATCGTGGCCATTACCGACCACAAGGGTCAGATCATTTATGCCAATGACTATTTTTGCAAGCTTTCAAAATATGAACTCTCGGAACTGATGGGGCAGAATCATCGAATTCTGAACTCTGGCCATCACTCTGCGGAATTTTTCACGGAACTGTGGCAAACCATTTCACGGGGGAAAATCTGGCGCGGCGAAATTAAAAATCGCGCCAAGGATGGATCTGAATATTGGGTTTACACCATCATTGTGCCAATTGTGAGTCAGCGAGGAAAACCCGTGCGCTATTTGTCAGTGCGCACGGACATTACCGATCGCAAGCGCATTGAAGAGGCCCTGCAAGCGTCAGAACTGGCCCTGCGGCAACGGAACGAGGAGCTACAAAAAGCCCTGGCGGATTTGAAGGCGGCCCAGGCGCAAATTGTGCAACAGGAAAAAATGTCGAGCCTGGGGCAAATGGTGGCAGGCGTTGCCCACGAAATTAATAACCCCTTGAATTTCATTGCGGCGAATATCAGCCCTGCCCAAACCTACACGAAAGAACTGGTGCAATTGGTGGAGCTATATCGCAAAAGCTATCTCCAGCCAACGCCAGAAATTGCTGCCAAAATTGAAGAAATTGATTTGGATTTCATGGAATCCGACCTCTTGGATATTTTGAATTCCATGAAGTTGGGCACTCACCGGATTTGTGGAATCGTGAAGTCGTTGCGCACGTTTTCACGCTTGGATGAAGCAGAGTTGAAATTAGCAAATCTGCATGATGGCTTAGACAGTGCGCTGACCATTTTGGGGCATCGTTTGAAAGCCCACGACGATCGCCCTGAAATTCAAGTCTTGCGGCAATATGGTTCGCTGCCCAATGTGATGTGCTATTCGGGCAATATGAACCAGGTGTTTATGAATATTTTGGTGAATGCGGTTGATGCGATCGAGGACTATCACCAGCAGCTCAAGCGGGGATTGATGCACCCTCGTTCCGGCAATGCAATTCCCTACCGTATTCAGGTCAGCACGCGCCTATGTGATCAAAATTGGGTTGAGGTGCAAATCACGGACAGTGGTTTGGGCATGAATTCCAAAACAATGGAGCATATTTTTGATCCCTTTTTCACCACCAAGCCGATCGGGAAAGGCACGGGTTTAGGCCTTTCCGTCAGCTATCAAATCATTGTCGATCGCCATCAGGGCGAACTGATTTGCACCTCTGAACCCGGCGAGGGCAGCACTTTCCTCATTCGCATTCCCGTAACACCGCCCCCAGGCTCATTCACGTCCTAAGACGCTGTTTTGTGCTTACCACCACCAGCGCAATCCTTGGGCTTTCATATGTTCACGCACCAAGGAAAACCGATTTTGGGGCACAATTTCGGCCGCAATTAAACTCTTGGGTTGCCGGTGCAACCAGCCAGCGATCGAACCAGCAGCGGCCCCCGAACTCCATTCGCTGTAGTGAATGCGGGTGACCCCGTTCACAATGTGGGAAACGGCGATCGCCTTGCCACCAATCAACAAATTATCCACGCCCCGAGGAATCAGTGCCTCGATCGGGACAGCCACCGGGCGCACATGGGCAATATCCGCGCTGGCGTTGGTGGCCTCGCCGGGGTCTTCCCAGTTGCGATAGGCACAGCCCTGGATATCGATGTCGTAATGCACCATGGAGATTGAGGTGGCGGAAAAGTCGCGCATATTCTCAATGCCCCGATGCACGTCGTTTTCCCGAATCATGAAGGCATTTTGGCGATAGGCACTGCGGCCCAAAATGCGTCGCCCCTCGCGGATATAGGGCATCAGGCTCAAGCCCGATCGCGTCCCCATCGGCGTGTTGGGCCCCGCCAAATGCATCAGGGGAAATTCTTTTGTGGCCAGGGTTTTCAGCACCCATTCTGAGAAAATGAGCGCCCGCTCCTCGCCGTGGTGCAAGGCTTCCGTGGAAACGCCGCCCATCCAGTTGCGGTACTGATCCGTATCCATCAGCCGATCGCCCGTCAGGATCAGAGGCGGGTTCATCAGGTTCCAGTTATTGCCATAGCCCCAATTGATCATGGCCATATCCCCGGGGCTGGGCTTGCCGGTGATTCGGTTATCCAGCCGCATACTCACGATCCGCCGATATTTGAAAAAGCTGCGATCGAGAAAGGGTGGAAAGCCCCAGAGGGAAAAGGTGCGTTGGTGTTCGTGCTTGGGGAAAGTGGGTTGTAGTCGGCCCAGTTGCTTGAGGCTGCGACCCTCATCATTGGCGATCGCCACCACAAAGGGGAACGTAAAGGCCTGGGTGCATTGGGGGTTGTCCCAATTGGCCGCATTCGGCTCACCCAAGGTGCGGCGCGATTCCGATCCCAACCGGTGTGGCACACGGGCCCAGGCCACCAGCTCACCGGTATCCGTGGCATCAATCACCGTGAATCGCTTGCCCGGCACTGGTTCTAGGCGAATGGGTGTTTTCCGAAACGTGTCGTCGCTGTTCCAGGAATACCAAGCCGGCAGTTCCTGAGACAAGCGCCCCGAGGGCATATAGTCCGCCCGAGGTGTGCGCCGCACTGCGTAGATCGCCGTAATATTGTGGCCCGTTGCATCAAAAGCTGCGCCCTTGAAGGCCGTGGCACTGCTCCAGCGGCTGCCGGGAGCCAATTGGGCGGCCGCGGCCAACGCCTCACGCGCGGCCACATCGCCGGCCGAAGCGGGAAAGCATAGGGAACCAACCCAGCAGCTATCCACCTCGCGCACGGTTTTGATCGGCTGGTTGCGATCGGCCCAGCGTGGAATCTTGACCGGTTGGCGATAGATGCGCGATTTAAAGGCTTTCCAGCTTTCCGAGAGGTTGCCGGCCAAAATCATGTCCGCCGACTCATCGATCGCCGACACGCCTTGGGTGCTAATTTGCCCTCCAATCCAGGGCGACACCTCAATCACGCAGGTTCGTGCGCCCGACTGCATGGCATGAACGGCGGCCCCCACGCCCCCCAAGGATCCGCCCACCACCACCACTTCGCATTGCCAAACCTCTTGGGCCTGGGGCAGGGGCGACAATACGGGCCGGCCATTGCTGCCAAAGGAAGCCGTAATCCTTAGTTCGTTGGCCAAGTCCTTGGCGGGGCCCGGGGTGACGCTGAGGGGTTGCAGATCGTTCGGCGGTGGCAACTGTGAGTTGATGGCATCGGGGCGATCGAACGCGGCCAGGGTTGCGCCCGCAGCGACGACCCCTAGTCCCAGG
Organism: Limnothrix sp. FACHB-881; assembly: GCF_014698135.1. Taxonomy (NCBI): domain Bacteria; kingdom Bacillati; phylum Cyanobacteriota; class Cyanophyceae; order Pseudanabaenales; family Pseudanabaenaceae; genus Limnothrix; species Limnothrix sp. FACHB-881. Next base: position 19,084 of record NZ_JACJSN010000026.1, on the reverse strand, counting down.
GTCACTTGTCCAAACCGTTGCCACAACCCAATCAGTCGCTGCATGTTGCCGTCTTATCCTTGGTTGCCGAAAGGCGAGGGGAATGGAAAAGGGTGCGATCGCCCGCGAAAATCACAGCAATTACGGAAATTGATGCTGACTGGCGATGCGCTCGTACTAGGCTAGCGCTGAAAGAGGACGATCCCACCGCGATCGAAGGCGATTTTGTAGGCCGGATTCGATCGCAATTCCCGATCCAATGATTGAGCAAACTCATGGGTGCTGCCCCAGCCCGGATGTTTCAGGTTCAGCAACACCCAATCGTATTCGGCCCAGTTGGGCGGTGGCGCGGTGGCGATCGTTTGGCGCAGCATGGTGCGGTGACTGAGGTGGGGCCCCAAATCAGCGGTGGTGAGGATGCCGCCTCGTTGATTGGCGGGGATCGATCGCTCCTGGGTTTGGATCAAGGTGATCGCCGCGCGACTGTCCGCCCAAGTGTCCAGTTCCGCCAAATAAATGGAGCCAAAATAGCCGAATTTGGCCAGGGCTAAAAAGCCAATCAGTGACCAAACCCAAATGGCCCGTCCGCTGGCGATCCAACTGCGTAACTGATCGCCCATTGATCCCAGGCGATCAAGCCAATCCCAGCGACCCCGCGCCAAGCTATCGATCGCCGCCACCAACAAAAACGGCAAAATCGGCAGGGAATATTGATGCACCAAGTCCCGCTGCTCGGCCACCGTGGACAGGGCATTCAACCCGATCGCCGGAGCCGCCGCCGCCCAGGCCCGCAGCCGGCCGCCCCCGAACCAAGGCAGCAACGGCCCCAAGATCAGCAGTAAATAGATCAGCGTGTCCCCTGAGAACAGCTTCCCCAGCACCAGTTGTGGCTTCAGGAACAGATTCAACGCCGCCTCGGAAACACTGGAACCCAAGTAGGCATAGCGCCCGATCGCATCGTGGCTCAGGCCATGATTAAAAGCGGGGATCACGGCCTGGTTCACCACCACAAACCAACCGACCCCCATCCCCAGCGCCACCAGCCCGGGCCACCGTTTGCAATCGAGCAACAACAACCAAGCGCCCATGGCCGCCACCGTAATCGACAGCACCGCCTTGCAGCCCATCACCCAGACCAGCACCAGCGCCAGGGCGATCGGCCGGTTGGCTCGCCCCAGCCAAATCGCCCCCAGCAGCCCCGCGATCCCCATCACCTCCGGGTGAAAGTCAAACAAATTGACGTTGAATACCACGGGATAGAGCAAATAGGCCCAGGCGATCGCCAGGGATTGGCCCGGATTCAGCCCCGCCTGTTTCGCTAGCGCCCAAGCGGGGATCGCCCCCGCCGCCAGCCCGATCGCCTGCACCAAAAACAGCCAGTAAACACTAGGAAAAATGGCGTAGAGCAGCCCCACCCCAAAGAAGCTGTAGGCCGCGTGGTTGCCCATATGGTGCATGTCCGACACGGTGGAAAACGGCGTTTCGCCGCGCCCCATCAGGTAGGCCACTTGGTCATAAATTGCCAAATCAAAGGCCGTTGATTGAAACAGCTCATGGCGCACCACACTGCAAACCAACAGCACGATCGCCCAAATGCCCACCGACCACCAGAGCGATCGGGGGATCGATCGAAACCAACCTGCAATCTCTGTGGTGGCGATCCAGTTAGAGATCCAGGTTATAGATGTCCAGCGGGGCGATCGCATCTCGGGTTCCTGCGGCACAAATCGCCAACAGCCTACCACCGCCCGGCCCGTCCGCAGGGGGCAATGGCTAGAATCGATCGAGCCGCCGCCCCATTCCTCAGCCGCTCCCGACCATGAACTATCAACAATGGCGCGATCAACTCTTTGGCCAGCCGGAACAAGCCGATCCCGTTTGCGCTGAGATGAGTCCCGAGTTTGATCGACTGCCACGAGATCGCGCTTTTGATTACATTGATCAGGTTTTGGTGGATGCGGAAATTCACCAGCGATTTTCCCGCAATCAAATTGGCTTCGGCTTGAACTACATTTTTTCTAATAGCTGTAGCGATCTGCCCTTTTGCTATTTGCGCTGCCCAGAATCTCGCATCATTAAGGGTATTCAAAACCTCAACTATCTCTATCAAAACTATTTTGATCGATACTGTTTTGCGTCGAGTCAATCGATCCAAGAAATTGGGGCAATTCAAGCGGGCGATCGCCTAGAGTTTCTGTGCTATATGTTCTGGGATTTGTTTGTGGTTTACCCTGGCAGTGCTTCTCCATCGGTGATTGCAGCCAGCTTGGAGGTGATGAGTGCCGCTCTTGATCGCAAAAATGGCAACGCGATCGTCTCGGCAATGCATGGATTAGGTCATTGGGCATTGCATGATCAGCAAGCCGTCGCCATTTTGGAGCAATGGTTAGCGAACTCGAACACACAAAATCCAGTGATTCACAACTATGCCCTCCAAGCCAAAACAGGCTACATTCAGTAATTGAAAGTTGTCCATGATGGCTCATCAACCAATCTTAATTACTTTCCCAAGGTAGTTACGATATGCTGGAAAAAATTGCGCGATTGTTCCACAATCATGATTGCTGCTCCCCAATTCCTTAGCCCTGACGAGTATTTGACTCTTGAAGCCCAGAGCGATATTCGGCATGAATACCTCGATGGGCAAGCCTATGCCATGGCCGGTGGTACAGATGCGCATACGACGATCGCGCTAAATTTGGCGAGCGAACTGCGATCGCACCTGAGAGGAACTGGTTGCCGTGTCTTTATGTCGGATATGAAGGTGCAGATTAATCAGGGCACGAAGTTTTTTTATCCCGATGTGATGGTGACTTGTGATCCGGGCGATCGCAATCAGCCGCTTTATAAATCAGCCCCTTGTTTGATTGTGGAAGTGTTATCAAATTCCACAGAAGCCTTCGATCGGGGACGCAAGTTTGCCGCCTATCGCCACCTCGACAGCTTGCGAGAATACGTTTTAATTTCTGCTCAACAGCCCCAGGTGGATATTTTTCGGCGCTCCGCAGCGGATCAATGGATCTTGGAAAGTTACGAAAGCATCGAGGCGGAATTGGTTTTGGAAACCGTCAAGTATCGAGCCGGGTTCGATCGCCTTTATGAAGATGTGATTTTTGATCAGACCCCTCCGGAACTACTTGAAATTTAAAAAATTTCAGTTCCTCTCTCTGGTGATTGATTTCAGAATTGGAAGTTTTCAGAGGCTAGTGAATGACTAGACCAGCATCTTGAACTAAATAGAATTTCAGTTAAGAAAACCTAAAAACTAGCTCCGGCCTGAACTAAATAATTAATTTAAATTAATCAAAGTGTTATTCAATATACAAAAACCTTGATTTTCAGTATGAAGACATTATTGAATTAGTGTTCAATGAATCTGACATTGAGGTTTGGTCGCACAGTTTGGTCGCACAGATTGATAGAAAGAAGATCTATAGAAAAATGAGCAAGTTGGCATCCAACCTTCAAAAAGTTTCTGAAAAATGTGAAGCAATTGGTAATAATATTGATAAAAATCTTAAAAAAACCAGTATAACTTACTGACATTTCCTATGTATCCACTAAACTAATAGGCGAAATGATCAGCATTCATTTCAATTAAACAGTAGCCCAGTTTACAAAATACTTTTTGCATTGAAACCTTTGATCAACACTTGGCGGTTAGTTTTTGATGAATTTATCATCACTGGCTATCAGCCTCATGAATTGTGTTTCGTCGAGTAATCGGATTTTGAAAAATCGGCTCGCAAACGGTTTTTCCTTCAAGAAATATCGTTGCCATTGGTGACAAGGTTAATAATGACTAAATCGCGAAATCTATGATAATTATTGACCAATAGACCGGTATATTCAATTAATTGACAGACTTTTGACCAATATGTTGGAGTATCTCCCCCCGCTCAACGATCATAATTTGCCTTATCCAGATACGATGCACCCAATCGTGGTGCATTTTGTCATTGCGATGGTGTTATTTTCGGTTTTATGCGATGGCATCGCCTATTTCACGCGCAATCCACGACTCTATGAAGTGAGCTGGTGGAATTTGTTTTTTGCGACCATTTCTATCTTCATTGCCATTATTTTTGGGCAAATCGAAGCGGGCTTAGCTGAACCCTACAATGCTGCCGAAGCCACTTTGAATCTGCACACGCTTCTGGGTTGGTCTCTGTCGGGAATTATTGCAGCCATGACCGCTTGGCGCTATGTGTTGCGATCTCGCGATCCCAAAGGTTTGCCCAAAGCCTTCTTAGGTGTAGGGATTTTGATGACCGTAATTGTGTGCTTTCAGATTTATCTGGGCGATTTGTTGGTTTGGGTCTATGGCCTCCATACGGTGCCCGTGGTTGAGGCTGTGCGGGAGGGAATATTGTAATGAATAGCGATCTGATTGAGCAGGTGCAAAACCAATTGGGGATCAATGGATTACCCTATGTGGTTCCGATTCATCCCAATTTGGTGCACTTGACCTTGGGTTTGTTTATTGTGGCGATCGCCTTTGATATTGTTGGCGTTTTGTTTCCCCTCGAAAAGCCGGTTTTTAAGTTTTTAGCGATTCCTGCCACGCGCTCCAATTTTTTTGATGTGGGTTGGTACAACATGCTAGCCGGGGCGATCGTCACCTTTTTGACGGTGGCTGCGGGCTTTTATGAAATGTTATTAGCTCGGCCACCAGCAGATGTGAAAAGCGCTTGGGGGTTGCAGGCCATGGAAACCATGTTGTGGCATGGCGTGGGTGGCGTTGTCCTGTTGCTGTTAATCGTAGGTATGACCGTTTGGCGAGGATTTCAGCGATTTGTTTGGATGAAAGATCGATCGCGCCAAGTGCAATGGAGCTATCTTTTAGTGGGGCTAATCATTTTTGGTTTGATGTTTGTCCATGGAACCTTGGGGGCACAATTAGCCGCTGAATTTGGTGTGCACATCACCGCCGATCGCCTGTTGGATTTGGGTGAAAATCCTAACCTCGTTTTGAAATCATTCAATCCATGAAGATTCGCACCATCCTCACCTTAGGAACCCTAGCGATCGCACTGGCCCTCGTCAGTTGGTGGATGGGGGAGCAGTCCTATACCTGGTTTCCCCCCCAAGCCTCGGCAGAGTCCCAACTGATCGATCGCCTATTCAGCTTTTTAGTGGCGATCGGGACGTTCATTTTCCTAGGCGTGGTCGGAACGATCGTTTATGTGGCGTTGTTTCAACAAGCTAGTAAATATGACACCAGCGACGGCCCGCACATTGAAGGAAACGTCACGTTGGAAATAGTTTGGACGGCGATTCCTTTCATCCTCGTCGTTGGAATTGCCGCCTACAGCTACCACATTTACGATCGCATTTCTATCTTGGGCCCTATGGAGCATGTGCATGAATCAATGGCACATGACATGGCATCAGAGGCTCCAGCGATCGCCCCGGTTGCTGCTGAATCAAAGGATAGCAATGCGATCATAAATCCAGAGGTCGTGATTGCCGTAAAGTCTCGACAATGGGCTTGGGAATTCTATTACCCCGATCGGCGAGTCACAACCGCTGAATTACATCTGCCAGCCGATCAACGGATCAGTTTGCAACTCACCTCTGAAGATGTCATCCATGGGTTTTATATTCCAGCCTTTCGGGTGAAGCAAGATATCATTCCAGGGCGTGCCATTACCCTGAAATTTACGCCCATCCGCGAAGGCCGATACCGTTTGCGTGACTCTCAGTACAGCGGCACTTACTTCGCGGCCATGCAAGCCGATGTGGTGGTGGAATCCTCTGATTCCTATCAACAGTGGCTGACGGATGCGGCGAACCAAAAGCCCACCGCTGCCTATAACCAAGCCTTTGATGAATTCCAGCGCTCCCCCGGTGGACGCACTGGCTGGCAAACAGTGCAACCAGCGCCGCCACCCCTCGTGAACTATCCCGGCAAAGGAACCAGTTAGCGATTAGTCACTTTCGCTTAACTCAGTTTCATTAGGTTTTGATTGAAGCTCTCAGCATTCCAGAATAGTTTCCTCCAACCGATTTATGACCAATCTTGCTACCGAATCGATCGCCGCTTCTCAGCCACCCATACCCGGTGCGCCCAATAACTGGAAGCGCTTTTTTAGCTTCAGCACCGATCACAAAGTGATTGGAATTCAGTACCTAGTAACGTCCTTCTTTTTCTTTCTAGTAGGTGGCATTTTCGCCATGATTATTCGGGGCGAATTGATCACACCAGAGTCGGATTTGGTCGATCGCACTGTTTACAACGCCATGTTCACCATGCATGGCACGGTGATGTTGTTTTTGTGGACATTTCCTTGTCTATTGGGTCTAGGAAACTATCTCGTGCCCCTGATGATTGGCGCAAGGGATATGGCTTTTCCTCGGCTGAATGCGATCGCCTTTTGGATGGTGCCCGTTTTCGGCACAATTTTGATGGCGAGTTTTTTGGTGCCGGGTGGCCCAGCCCAAGCCGGTTGGTGGGCCTATCCACCCGTCAGCCTTCAAAATCCCACGGGCAACCTGATCAATGGTCAAATGCTGTGGCTATTGGCGGTGGCGATTTCCGGCGTTTCATCGATTATGGGTGCGGTGAATTTTGTCACCACGATCGCCCGCATGCGTGCCCCCGGTATGACTTGGTTTCGGATGCCGGTTTTTGTGTGGACGGTGTTAGCCGCCCAAATTATTCAACTGTTTGGTCTGCCCGCTTTGACCGCTGGCGCGGTGATGCTGTTGTTGGATCTCACCGTGGGTACGACATTTTTTGATCCGGCCAAAGGTGGTGATCCGGTGCTGTTCCAGCACTTTTTCTGGTTCTATTCTCACCCAGCCGTTTATGTCATTATCTTGCCGATTTTTGGCATCTTCTCTGAGGTTTTGCCGGTCTATGCTCGCAAGCCCCTCTTTGGCTACAAAGTGGTTGCCATTTCATCCCTAATTATCACCGGCTTGAGTGCCATTGTTTGGGTTCACCACATGTTCGCCAGTGGCACACCGGGCTGGATGCGGATGGTTTTTATGGCCACAACCATGCTGATCTCGGTGCCCACGGGGATTAAAGTTTTCGCCTGGGTTGCCACCATTTGGGGGGGTAAATTGCGCCTCAACACAGCCATGCTATTTGCCCTGGGTGGGCTGGTGATGTTTGTGTTTTCAGGCATCACCGGCATTATGTTGGCAGCAGTTCCGGTTGATATCCATGTGAACAATACCTATTTTGTGGTGGGACATTTTCACTATGTGATTTACGGCGCAGTGGTGATGGGAATTTATGCAGCGATCTATCACTGGTTTCCCAAAATGACCGGGCGCATGTATTCCGAAGGGCTGGGGAAATTGCACTTTGCCCTAACTTTCATTGGCACTAATTTGAACTTCTTTCCCATGCATCCTTTGGGGTTGCAAGGGATGCCGCGCCGGGTCGCGTCTTACGATCCTGAATTTACGTTCTGGAATGTGGTGGCGAGCCTAGGAGCTTTTTTGTTGGGCATGTCTACCCTGCCGTTTATTTTGAACATGATTGGTTCTTGGGTGCAGGGTGAAAAAGCACCCAAAAATCCCTGGCGGGCGATCGGGCTGGAATGGCTGTTGTCTTCGCCGCCAACGGTTGAGAACTTTGAGGAACTCCCGATCGTGGTTTCTGAGCCTTATGGCTATGGCAAATCTGATCCCTTGGTGTCTAATCCCGACGAATTAGAGGTGGCCCATGAACCCAACTGAAACGGACTTGCGAGATGATGCATTGCCGGGAATTGCTGAGACCCATGATGACGCACACCATGCGGCCCATGGCCATGGCTCTCCTGGCGATCAAATGTTTGGTTTTGTGATTTTTTTGCTGTCTGAAAGTGTCATTTTCTTCAGCTTCTTCGCGGGCTACATTGTCTACAAAACCACTGCCCAAACCTGGTTGCCGGCAGGTGTTTTGGGTTTGGAGGTGCGCGAGCCGGCCATCAACACGGTCATTTTGGTGTCTAGCAGCCTCACGATTTATCTGGCGGAGCGCTATTTACATGTTAAGCAGCTCTGGGGCTTTCGGGCATTTTGGCTGCTGACGATCGCCATGGGTAGCTATTTCTTGTATGGCCAGGCGATCGAGTGGAGCCACTTAGACTTTGGGTTTACCGATGGGGTGTTTGGCGGCACGTTTTATTTGCTGACAGGATTCCACGGTCTGCACGTTTTTGCGGGTGTGTTGCTGCAACTGATCATGTTGGTGCGATCGTTCATTCCGGGTAATTACGATCGCGGCGAATTTGGCGTGGCTTCGACCTCGTTGTTTTGGCACTTTGTGGATGTGATTTGGATTATTTTGTTCCTGTTGATTTACATCTGGCAGTAACCAAAACACCGATCAAGATGAGGGTGATCGGCGATTTTGGAATGAGATGAGCGATCGCCCATCAAACCCTTCCCAATGTCAGTGAATCGGCAAGCAATCGTTTCAATAGTTGAGTAGTCAGGACGATCTAATTATGATTATTGATGATTGCCATTACGACGTGATTATTATTGGTACTGGGGCTGGCGGTGGGACGCTGGCTTATAAATTAGCACCCACCGGCAAGCGTATTTTGATTCTTGAGCGGGGAGATTTTATGCCCCTCGAAGAACAAAATCGCAGCAATGTGGATGTTTTTAAACGCGAGCGATATCACGCGCCGGAACAGTGGTACGACAACACGGGCGAACCCTTTTCGCCCCAAATGAACTACGCGATCGGGGGCAACACCAAAATCTATGGAGCTGTGCTGATGCGGCGGCGAGAACAGGACTTTGCTGCCGTTACCCATCGCGAGGGAATTTCACCGGCTTGGTGTGTGGACTATGGGGAATTCGAGCCTTATTACACCGCTGCCGAAGCGCTTTATAAAGTGCATGGCCAGGCTGACCAAGACCCCACCGAGCCATTTCGGAGCAGCGACTATCCCTTTCCATCGATCGAATCTGATCCGCAAATTGCCGCCATTACGGGAGCGATCGCCCAGCAAGGATTGCACCCATCTGCCTTGCCCTTGGGGTTAACTCGCCAAGATGATGACCCCACCAATGACTCAGAAGTGAGTGGCGTGTTGCCAGCGGTGGAATATCCCAACGTCACCCTCAAAACCAAGGCAAAAGTTGTGGGTTTGCATACCAACTCCTCAGGGCGATTTGTTCGCGCTGTCGAAGCAGAGATTGATGGTAAACCCTATCTCTTTTTGGGGGATTTGGTGGTGTTGGCTTGCGGGGCGGTGAACTCTGCGGCCCTGTTGCTGCGATCGGCCAATGATTGTCACCCACAAGGACTAGCCAATAGTTCAAACTTGGTGGGCCGCAACCTCATGAAAAACCTGATGACCGCGATCGTGCAGGTTAGCAGCAAAGCCAATTCCGGTGCGTTTCAAAAAACCATTTGTGTGAATGATTTCTATTGGGGAGATGCGGATTTTCCCTACCCCATGGGTCATATTTATAATACGGGTGGCTTGCTAACCGATGTGATTTTTGCAGAAGCACCGCCGATGTTTTCGGTGCTTGCGAAATTCATGCCGGGATTTGGGTTGCGACAACTGGCGACCCGCTCGATCGGCTGGTGGATTCAAACGGAAGATTTGCCCAATCTCAATAACCGAGTTTACCTAGATCAACACAAGCTTTGTATTGACTATCAACCGAACAATACCGAAGCGCACGATCGCCTCGCCCATCGCTGGATTGATGTGTTGAAATCCCTAGAAAAGCAACTCGATGGCTTTCCAGTGGGCACAATCCATCCTCGCGGGGAAATTCCGGTGCAGGTGATGGCCAACCAATGCGGGACTTGTCGGTTTGGGGACGATCCGGCGACTTCCGTGCTCGATCGCAACTGCCGCGCCCACGATGTGGATAATTTGTATGTGGTGGATGGCAGCTTTTTCCCCTCGAACGCCAGTGTTAGCCCCGCCCTGACGATTATTGCGAATGCGCTGCGTGTGGGCGATCACCTGCTCGATCGACTGGCTTAAGTGGCTCAATCGACATTTGAGGGCGAATGACTCGTAGCGAGACAGGGCGATCGCAACAATCCTTTACAATCAATCTGGGTGATCGGGTGCAGTGCCAAACCGTCGCCGGTTGTCGGCAAGTCGCGGCATTTCTCAGCGGGCCAAGCCGCGCGATCGGGGTAGGATATTGGACTTGCACCCCAGCGCATTTGCGTTTCGTCAAGATTTTTGCGGACTGACGCAACCGCCACAAGAGGCTTGGGGCCAGGGGCAATGAATTCCCTGAAACCCCATTTCGCCACTGCGCGATCGTGCAGCGCGAGACCGTGGGGGCAAGGGGCTTAAGCCCCTTGTCTGGAGAGCAGCCGCCCCTTGTTTGGAGAGCAGCCGCCCCTTGTCTGGAGAGCAGCTGCCCCTTGTCTAATCAGCGGCCGCCCCTTGTCTGTCCAGCAACCGCGTCAGTCCTGAATTCGTCCAGTTAAGTTCCAGTCCCATTTTGAGTCACCATGCGTACCCACTACTGCGGTCAACTGCGCGCCGAACAGGTTGGTAAAACCGTCACCCTTTGCGGTTGGGTCGATCGCCGCCGCGACCACGGGGGAGTCGTGTTTGTGGACTTGCGCGATCGCTCGGGGATCGTTCAGGTGGCCTCGAACCCGGACTTGCCCGAATCGTTTCAAATTGCCGACTCCCTCCGCAATGAATATGTGGTGCGGATTACGGGCACGGTCACCCAGCGGCCGCCCGAGTCCGTGAACCCCAAGCTGGCCACCGGGGAAGTGGAAGTGCTGGCGGATCAAATCGAAATCCTCAGCGCTGTCAGCAAGCAACTGCCGTTCCAGGTTTCCACCTCCGAAAACGAAACCGTTCGCGAAGAATTGCGGCTGAAATATCGCTATTTGGATTTGCGCCGCCCCCGGATGCAGCACAACCTGCAACTGCGCCATGCGGTGGTGAAGGCCATGCGCCGGTTCCTGGAAGATGCCCAGGGCTTCATGGAAATCGAAACGCCCGTCCTAACCAAATCCACGCCAGAAGGGGCACGCGATTACCTGGTTCCTTCGCGGGTGAATCCGGGCGAGTGGTTTGCCCTGCCCCAGTCGCCGCAGTTGTTTAAGCAGTTGCTGATGGTGTCCGGGTTCGATCGCTACTACCAAATCGCCCGTTGCTTCCGCGATGAAGATTTGCGAGCCGATCGCCAGCCAGAGTTCACCCAACTCGACATGGAAATGAGCTTCATGTCCATGGAAGAAATCCTGGACTTGAATGAGCAACTGGTTTGCCACATCTTCAAAACTGTCAAGAACATTGACCTGCCGCGCCCCTTCCCGCGCCTGACCTACGCCGAAGCCATGGATCGCTACGGCAGTGATCGCCCCGACACCCGCTTTGGGATGGAACTGGCGGACTGCTCGGATCTGTTCAAGGGCTGTGGGTTCAAGGTGTTCTCCGGCTCGATCGCGGCCGGTGGGATCGTCAAAACCCTGCCCGTCCCCGGCGGCAACGATGCGGTATCCAACGTGCGGATCAAGCCCGGTGGGGATTTGTTCGCGATCGCCTCGGAAGCCGGAGCCAAGGGTCTGGCCTTCATCCGGGTGCGCGACAACGGCGAAGTGGACACGATCGGGGCGCTCAAGGACAGCCTGACCCCGGAAATCACCGCCGAGCTGCTGCAACGCACGGGCGCACAAGCGGGCGATCTGCTGTTGTTTGGCGCGGGCCCGGCGGAGATTGTGAACAAAACACTCGATCGCCTGCGCTTGGCCCTGGGCAAAGAGCTGAACCTGATTGACCCCGAAGCGATCAATCTGCTCTGGGTCGTGGATTTCCCGATGTTCGAGTACAACGCCGACGAACAGCGCCTAGAAGCCCTGCACCACCCCTTCACCGCCCCCAACCCGGAAGATTTGGCGGACATCAAAACCGCCCGCGCCCTGGCCTACGACATCGTGCTGAATGGTACGGAAATCGGCGGCGGCAGCTTGCGAATCTACCAACGGGATGTGCAAGAACAGGTGTTCGCGGCGATCGGCTTGACCGATGAAGAAGCCCGCGCCAAGTTCGGCTTCCTGCTCGATGCCTTTGAATATGGCACGCCGCCCCACGGGGGGATTGCCTACGGTCTCGATCGCCTGGTGTCGATTTTGACCGGCGAAGACTCGATCCGCGACGCGATCGCCTTCCCCAAAACCCAACAGGCCCGCTGCTTGTTGACCGACGCGCCTTCGTCGGTGGAAGCCAAGCAACTGAAGGAATTGCAAGTGGCTTCGACCTACAAACCCAAGAAGCCGGAAGCCGAAGCCTCGGCCTAAGAGGGTGTCTAAAAAGCCTAAATTGCCACCTTGCGGGTCTGACCAACCGACGAAGACAAGGGGCTTCAGCCTCTCGCCCCACGACTATTGATGCTTGGCTCGTGTCAAAAGACACTTCTCAGACATCCTCTAAGTCTCGTCGTCTAAGTCTCGTCGCTTAAATTTTGCTGCCTAAATTTCAAGGGCTGTCATCAGTAACTGGGTGACAGCCCTCTGTCTTTTTGAAGTGTTTTTAAAGATGGCTTGCGGTCGAAATCACGCAGACCTGTGACCTGTGACAATGGATCCGTTTCCCGATTGATGCAAATTAATCGGTACAAATAGATTGATTCGCTATGCTTTTTTGGAATTGCGATGAATTTCAAAGAAAACTCAGTAGAATTAATTCTTGAAAAAGATTGAAAATCATACAAAAACATGATCAGTGATGATTGTTCAGGTTTTAATTACTTAGTTTGATTTGATACATACTTTGCATTTCTGTTCCTTTTTTACTAAATTTTTCGCCAATTTATATCTATTTACAACTCGCTTGACTGACAATTGACGAAAGAGTTGGATCGCTTTGAGAAAATCAATGGGCGAAATGAGCAGCCCGGCGCTTTCTCCTTGGGTAGTAAATAATAGAAGAACTTCCCTTCTGCAATGCATATGGCTGCCTTGTCTGTCACCCTGACTCCTTTGGATCCGCAGGCTGCCTTGATTCAGAACCCGCTGATTGTTTCACCGGACACACCCGTGGTAGCGGCGCTCCATCGGATGAGTCAGGTGCGATCGAGCTGTGGAATTGCGGAATCCACCGATCCTGAAAACAACAACCAGCAGGTGCTGCGAGAGGCTCGGGGGAGCTGTGTGCTGGTGGTGGATCAAGACCGCCCGATCGGGATTGTGACCGAGCGAGATGTGGTGCGGCTGTTGGCCGCACAAACCTGCTTGGATCAACTCACGGTCTCCCAGATCATGATCCAGCCCTTGGTGACCTTGCAGACCAAAACTTGTGAAGACCTGGATGTGATGGCGGCCATCACGCTGTTGCACAAACATGGCATTCGCCATTTGCCCGTGCTGGATGCAGATCGCCGGTTGGTGGGCTTGATGACCCACGAAAGCCTCTGCCAAACCACCCGCCCGATCGACCTGCTGCGGATGCGGTTGGCCTCAGAGGTGATGACCCAGCATGTGGTGGCGATCGCGGTCACCAGTTCCATGCTTGATGTGGCGCGGCTGATGGCTGAGTGCCAGGTGGGATCCGTGGTGATTGTGGAGCCAGGTGCAGCAGATGCAGGACAGCAGCCCGTGGGAATTGTGACGGAACGGGACTTGGTGCAGTTTCAATCCCTGGGTTTGGACTTTCAGCAGTTCACGGTGCGAGAGGTGATGAGCACACCGGTTTTCACCGTGGCCGCCGATAGTTCCCTGTGGTTGGTTCATGAGTTGATGGCCAAGCGCAACATCCAGCGCGTTTTGGTCATGGGCGATCGGGGCGAGTTGGTGGGCATCGTCACCCAAACCAGTTTGCTGCGGGTTCTGAATCCCCTGGAGCTATACAAACTGGCGGAACTGCTAGAGCACAAGGTGAACCAGCTCGAAGCGGAAAAACAGGCCCTGGAAACGCTGCATCACCAGGAACTGGAGCAGCGGGTGGAAACCCGCACAGCGGCCCTGCGGGCCAAGGCAGAACGGGAACTGCTGTTGGTGGCGTTGGCCACTCAGATTCGATCGTCCCTGAGCTTACAGAGCATTTTGGATACCACGGTGCAGGAGGTGCGGCGGGTCTTGCAGTGCGATCGGGTGAATATTTGGCAATTTCAAACCGCCGACAAGGCCCGGGCTCGGGTGGTGGCAGAATCAACGGACTTACCCATTTCCATGATCGGCACGGAACTGGAGGGTACCTGGTTTCAGCATGACCAAGAACCGGTTTATCGGCAGGGCTACATCCGGGTTGAACCCGACGTGGCCGCCAGTGACATGGGCGGGTGTCACCTCCAGTTACCGATCGAGCTGCGGCCTCGCGCCAAAATTCTGGTTCCCCTGCTTTATCAAGAGGAACTGTGGGGATTGTTGAGCGTTTCCGAAAGCAAAACCACCCGAAACTGGTTGCCCGACGAGGTGAAATTGCTCAAGGGCCTGTCGGTGCAATTGGAAGTGGCCCTCAAGCAGGCCATCACGCACCAGCAACTGCAACAGGAATTGGAAACCCGCACGCAAGCGGAAGCCTTCCTGCGTGAAAGCGAGCAGCGCTATGCCAATCTTGCGGCCGTTGTGCCCGTGGGCATCTTCCGCATGGATTTGCAGGGACGGCCCACCTACGTGAACGAACGCTACTGCCAAATTTTAGGCTGCTCCATTGAAGAGGGTCTTGATTGGGATTGGGAGCAAACCCTGCATCCGGACGATCGGGATTGGGTGTTGGCTCTGCGGGAGCAAAATCTGCGGGAACAATCCTCCTGTCAGTTGGAATGCCGGTTCCAATCGCGCGATCATCGCCACGGCCCCGACCCCGATCGGGCTGTCACGTGGGTGGATATGCGGGTGGTGGTGGAGCGGGATGCCACGGGTCAACCGATCGGCTATGTGGGAACCCTCACGGACATCAGCGATCGGAAGCGATCGGCCCTCGAACTCCGCGAAAGTCGCCAGCGATACGCCAGCCTGTTGGCCGTGGCCCCCGTCGGGATTTTTCGCACCGACACTGCCGGCCATTGCCTATACGTCAACGATCACTGGTGTGAAATGACCGGCCTCGACCATCGGGCCGCCCTTGGTCATGGTTGGCAGCTCACCCTGCACCCGGACGATCGCGCCTTAGTCACCAATGGCTGGATGCAAGCCATCCAGACTAATCGCCCCTGGAAGGCCGAATATCGCCTGGCGCGTCCCGACGGAGAAGTGCTTTGGGTCTATGGCCAATCGGTGGTGGAGCGCAATTTCAACGGCGATATCGTGGGCCATGTGGGAGCCATCACCAACATCACCGATCGCAAACAGGCTGACTTTGCCCTGCAAAACCTGATCGAAGGAACCGCCGCCACTGGCCTCGATTTTTTCCCTGCCCTGGTCAAACACCTGGCCACCGCTCTCAATGTTTCCCACGCTTTTGTGGCCGAGCGCATGGGCAATCGAATCCAAGTGTTGGCCTTTTGGAATGCGGGAACCGTAGAAACGATCGCCACCTGTGCCCTCAACCACTTCGATCGGGAACTGCCCTACCCCTGGCACGGGGACTGCCACCCGCAGTTGCTTCAGTCTTTGTTTCCCCAAGTGCCTGGTCTGACGCAAATCACCGACAACAACTATCTGAGCGTTCCCCTCCAGGATTCCCACGGTCTGGAAATTGGTCACCTCTGCATCTTGAACCAAGGGCCCATTCAAGCGCCCCGCCGAGCCGAAACCGTCTTGCGCATCTTTGCGGCTCGGGCTGGAGCCGAACTGGAACGCCAGCAAGCCACCAACGCCCTTGAGCAGCTCAATCAGGATCTAGAAATTACGATTCAACGGCGAACCCAAGAGCTTTGGCGCGTTCACAATCTGCATAAGGCCATTCTGAACTGTGCCCCCTATGCGGTGATCGCCACCGACATCCAGGGGCTAATTACCACCTTCAACCCGGCCGCCGAGCGCATGTTGGGATATCGGGCCGCCGAAGTGATCCGCCAGCTTACGCCGGAAATTTTCCACGACCGTCAGGAGGTGGCCGCCCGGGCTGCCCAGCGATCGGCAGAGTTGGGCGAGCCGATCGCCCAAGGGTTTGAAGTGCTCGTGGCCCGGGCCCGCCAAGGCATTGTGGACGAGAACGAGTGGAATTGTATTCGCCAGGATGGTTCTCGGTTTCCCGCCGCCCTTTCCGTGAGCTGCCTGAGGGATCGCAATGATCAAATCATTGGCTTTTTAGGCATTGCCCAAGACATTACCGATCGCAAGCGCACAGAGCAAGAGAATCGTTTACTCAAAGAGCGGTTGGAGTTTCTATTAGCCTCCAGTCCCGCTGTGATCTACAGTTGCAAGCCCGATCAACACTACACCACGACTTTTGTTAGCCCCAATGTGGAATCCATCCTCGGTTACACGCCCCAGGAGTTTATTCAGGATGCCAACTTCTGGATTAGCCGAATTCATCCCCAAGATGTGGACAGGGTGCTTAGCGATCTCAATAATTTGCCCGAAGGCAGCCGCTACAAGTATGAATATCGATTACTCCATGCGGACGGTTACTATTTGTGGGTGCGTGATGAACTCTATTTAGTGCGCGATGAGCAGAATCAGCTCCTAGAAATTGTGGGCTATTTTGCGGATATCAGCGATCTCAAGCAAACGGAAGCGATCGTGGTTCAGCAGGCCAAGCGCGAGACCCTGCTATTAGAAATTACTCAGCGAATTCGTCAGTCTTTGGATCTTTCGATCGTGTTTGAAACGGCTTGTCAGGAAATTCGGCAGCTCATGGAGTCCGATCGAGTTGGCATCTTTCAGTTTAATCCCGAGTCCCAATGGCAAGATGGCAGGTTTGTAGCGGAATCCGTTGATGACAAATATCCATCGGTGATTGCGGTTTCGATGGATGATCGCTGTTTTGGCGGAAGCTATTTCCAGCGCTATGCCCAAGGACAATATTGTGCAACTGACGATATCTATGACGGCAGCCTCAGCACCTGCCATGCGGATGTTTTAAAGCGGCTTGCGGTGCGGGCTAATTTGGTGATGCCTCTGCTTTGTAATGGAGCCTTGTGGGGGCTGCTTTGTGTGCATCAATGCATGAAAGTCCGGCATTGGGAGCTTTCAGAGATTGAATTAATTAAGCAAATCGCCAATCAATTAGAAATTGCGATTCAACAGGCCAGCCTCTATGACCGAATGCAAGCCGAATTATTAGTTCGCAAGCGAGCGGAGAAGCGAATCGCCCTCCAACTCCATCAACAGGAATTATTAGGCGTTATTTCCCAACGAATTCGAGAATCGTTGGATGTGGCTGAAATTCTGCAAGTGGTCACTGACCAAGTGCGGCAAGTTTTTCAGTGCGATCGCGCAATCATACTTCAGGTGTTCCCAGATGGCCACAGCCAAATTTTTGAAGAATCTGTTGCGCCAGGTTTCCCAGTTCTCAAAAACCGCCAGTGGGCTGATGAGCATTGGTCTATAGAAATCTTGGAGCATTATTGGCAGGGAGAACCACGAATTGTGCCGGATGTGATGAGCGATCGGTGGACAGATTGCCTACGGGAATATTCCCAAGCAGGACAAATTCAGTCCAAAGTGGTGGCTCCTATTTTGCAGGAGGTGCATGTTCACAGCGAAGATCGCTGGGTTTCCGTGGGGCACAATAACCGCCTGTGGGGAGTGTTAGTAATCCATGCTTGCCAGGAACAGCGGGTGTGGCAGGGGGCCGAGGCCAAGCTTTTGCAACAAATTGCGAACCAGTTGGCCACAGCAATTCAACAGGCTAATTTATTTGAACAATTACAACGGGAGCTTCAAGAGCGCCAGCAGGCTCAACAGCAATTGACCGATCGCAACCAAGAATTGGCCGTTTCTAATCAAGAATTGGCACGGGCCACTCGGCTAAAAGATGAATTCCTGGCGAACATGAGCCATGAGCTACGAACGCCGTTGAATGCCATTTTGGGAATTACTGAAGGGCTTCAGGAGTCAATTTTTGGTCCCATCACTGAGCAACAGGAGCGCGTGCTGCAAACCATTGAACGCAGTGGCTCCCATCTTTTATCATTGATTAATGACATTCTCGATGTGGCCAAAATTGAAGCCGGACAGCTAGAGTTAGACATTGCAGCGGTTCCTGTTTCGCCCCTGTGCCAATCTAGTTTGGCGTTTGTTAAGCAACAGGCTTTCAAAAAAGGAATTCAACTGGCGATTCAGCTTCCTCCCAAGTTGCCAGACTTGCTGGTGGATGAACGCCGGGTGCGTCAGGTGCTGATTAATCTGTTAAATAATGCGGTTAAATTTACCCCCGACCACGGATCTGTTTCTTTGGAAGTTTGTTTGGGAACATCACGACGAGTCCCTAAACTGAACAGTAGTTTGGGGGAAACAGAAGTTCACCAGTTTTTGGAAATTTCGGTGGTGGATGACGGGATTGGAATTGCGCCAGAAGATGTCCGCAAACTCTTTCAGCCCTTTATGCAGGTGGACAGTGCTTTGAATCGGCAGTACACCGGCACAGGGTTGGGGTTAGCGCTGGTGAAGCGAATTGTTGAATTGCATGGTGGAGAAGTATCCCTCGTGAGTGAAGTAGGTGTTGGCAGTCGATTTACGGTCGATTTGCCCTGTGCAAGTACGCTGTCTGGGCCGGATCAACCGGCAACGGGGGCGATCGAGGCGGCGGAACCCAGTCCGGCCGTACCTTTGGAATCGCCGTTGATTCTGTTGGCGGAGGATAACGAAGCCAATGTCAGCACGATCGTGGCGTATCTGCAAGCGAAGGGCTATCGCCTGACCCTGGCCAAAAACGGCGAGGAGGCCGTTGCTTTCGCCAAGGCCGCGCCGCCGGATCTGATCCTGATGGATATTCAGATGCCGGTGATGGATGGTTTGGAAGCCACTCGCCAAATTCGCCAAGATCCGACCCTGGCCAATGTGCCGATCATTGCCCTGACGGCTTTGGCAATGGCGGGCGATCGGGAACGATGTTTGGCGGCGGGAGCCAGTGATTATCTGAGCAAGCCGGTGCGACTCAAGCAGTTGGCAGCCATGATTCAAGAGTTCCTCGCGGCCATTTCCTAAGCTAAGAGCTGATTTATAAAGACAATATTAATCAGCCATCCCCGCTAATCGTTTCACCATCAAATGCATTAAGCAGCCGTAGATCATCCCTTCGCTCGTCTCCG
Source organism: Limnothrix sp. FACHB-881 (assembly GCF_014698135.1). NCBI lineage: Bacteria > Bacillati > Cyanobacteriota > Cyanophyceae > Pseudanabaenales > Pseudanabaenaceae > Limnothrix > Limnothrix sp. FACHB-881. Next base: position 13 of record NZ_JACJSN010000026.1, on the reverse strand, counting down.
AATACAACTCATA
>NZ_JACJSN010000025.1:0-54857 GCF_014698135.1 Limnothrix sp. FACHB-881 | reverse complement strand
GATGGCGCTTGCCTAAAATCACCCTTGCCTTGCGACGATTGCTTGACCCTTTAACCTTTCTGCTAACCCTCCTTTGAGCCTGCTTGATCCGTTGCTCTCCCCTGCGAAGAAAGTGCGGATTTTCTGCTCTGTAGTCATCCTGAGTGACGTAGAAATCGTTGAGTCCTACATCTAACCCAATCGCCTTACCAGAAGGCTGAACTATTTCAGAGCGTTCAATAGATACGGCAAATTGAACATAGTACCCATCTGCACGTTTCACCAGTCTGACCCGCTTGATTTGGTTAGGTTGGTAAAAATGCAAATCACGAGTTCCCTTCAGTTTCAATCTGCCAATCTGCTTACCATCAGTGAACGTGATTGATTTACGATCCTCCGCTAGTTTCCACCCAGTCGTTTTGTATTCCACTGAGCGAACGTCTTTCTTAAATTGCGGAAAACCTTTCTTGCCTGGGATCTGCTTTTTGCAGTTCTCATAAAACCGCGAGATCGCAGACCAAGTGCGTTCTGCCGATGCTTGACGAGCCATTGAGTTGAGTTCATTGGCAAACGGAAATTCTTTTGCCAGCACCGCACAATACTTGTTGAGGTCGTATTTAGACAAGCCTTTATTATCCATCCAATAGCGTAAGCACTTGTTTTGGATGAACTTGGCAGTCCTCAACGCCTCATCAATCGCGCTGAACTGAGCAGGCTTTCCGTAGACTTTGAACTCAAGAATTAGCATATTTGCATTATAGCTTATGCTGACTTGCTTGGCATAAGAATAACGGGCGCTAAAGTACCCTTGTCGCCTTTTATCCTTGCTCTCAAGAGACAAGGTTTTCATGCTCCCGTGCGACCTGATAACCTTACTGCTGTCTAGGCTTTCTAGGTTATCTAGACCGCGCAGGTTCTTGGATCTCATTTCCCCTTGGATCTTGGATTTTGAATCTGGGATCTAGGGGTTGGTCTTGGGCTGCACAACCCTCGCCCCTTTCGTACACCTTCGGCATACCGCCATGAAACTGCTCGACTCACAGGGTCGCCTCCTTGGCAAACTCAGCATTTTAGACCTCGGTGCAGGCCTGGTTATCCTGCTTGTGCTGGTTGGGATCTTCTTGGTGCCCGGAACCGGCGGCTCCGTGGCCCAAGTGGGCGCAGTAAAACAAATGGTTGAAATTGACGCGGTGGCTCGGGGTCTTTCCATTCGGGATCCACAAACCGTGATCCAAGAAATGACCAGTTCCGGCAAAACCAACGTGATTATTCGGAACCAACCCTACGGCAGCATCACCGTGAAATCGGTGCAAACCCTCACCCGCACCACCCTGGTTCCTCAACCCGATGGCACGGTGAAAGCCCTGCCAGATCCCCGCCCTGATTTATATAACAGTGACCTGTATTTGACCCTCAGCGGCGAGGCCACCATGACGGAAAATGGGCCCGTTCTGGGGAATAACAAGCTCAAAATTGGCATTCCCGTGGAATTAGAAGGAAAGGCCTATAACTTCAATGCCAGCGTGATTGATGTGCGGTTGCTGAAGAAATAGGACTGGTCTTTTGGTTTCTGCTAGTGCGGGTTCCCAGCGGAGGCGATCGCCCCCATGACCCCATAAAATTTCGCCCTATTACCCTATGAATATTCACCACGTCGCCAGTCAGCCTTTTTTAGATCAAAAGCCCGGCACTTCCGGCCTGCGGAAGCGCGTGCCCGTTTTTCAGCAGCGGCATTATTTAGAAAACTTTGTTCAATCCATCTTTGACAGCCTCGAAAATTTTGCCGGCCAAACCCTAGTCCTGGGTGGTGATGGGCGCTACTACAACCGCACCGCGATCCAAACAATCTTGAAAATGGCCGCGGCCAATGGGGTGGGGCGCGTGTTGGTGGGTCAGGGGGGAATTTTGTCCACTCCGGCGGCCTCCTGTGTGATTCGCAAAAACGAAGCCTTTGGCGGCATCATCCTCTCGGCCAGCCACAACCCCGGCGGCCCCGATGCGGACTTTGGCATTAAGTTCAACACGGCCAACGGCGGCCCGGCTCCCGAAAAGGTGACGGATGCGATTTATCACCGCACCAAAACCCTGGATGGCTATCGAATTCTGGAGGCGACGGATTTGGATCTTGATCGCCCCGGCACGAGCCAACTGGGCGACATGACCGTTGAGGTGATCGATTCCGTCAGTGACTACGCGGCTCTGATGCAGTCGTTATTTGACTTCGATCGCCTGCGGGATTGGTTCAAAACCGGCCGCGCCTGTGTGGATTCCATGCACGCCGTGACCGGCCCCTATGCCCAGGCAATTTTGCAAGGGCTGTTGGGTGCGCCGGCCGGCACGGTGATGAACGGTGTGCCCCTGGAGGACTTTGGCGGGGGGCATCCGGATCCCAACCTGGTTTATGCCCATGACTTGGTGGAAATTCTGTTTGGCGACGGTGCGCCGGACTTTGGGGCCGCTTCCGATGGGGACGGCGATCGCAACATGATTTTGGGGCGTAACTTCTTCGTCACCCCCAGCGACAGCTTGGCCGTGTTGGCCGCCAACGCCACCCTCATCCCGGGCTATCGCGAAGGTTTGGCCGGTGTGGCGCGATCGATGCCCACCAGCGCCGCAGTCGATCGAGTGGCGGCCAAGCTGGGCATTGATTGCTATGAAACCCCCACCGGCTGGAAGTTCTTCGGTAATTTGCTGGATGCGGGCAAGGCCACCCTCTGCGGTGAAGAAAGCTTCGGCACGGGGTCGAACCATGTGCGCGAAAAAGACGGTCTTTGGGCGGTGCTGTTCTGGCTGAACTTGCTGGCGGTGCGCGGCCAGTCTGTGGAGGCGATCGTGCGGGAACATTGGCAAACCTACGGCCGCAACTACTACTCCCGCCATGACTATGAAGAGGTGGAGAGCGATCGGGCTAATACCCTGGTTGATAACCTGCGGGCTAAGCTGGGCGACCTGAAGGGCCAGAAATTCGGCTCCTACGAGGTGGACTACGCCGATGATTTTGCCTACACCGATCCTGTGGATGGCAGCCTCAGCCAAAAACAAGGGATTCGGATCGGGTTTACGGATGGCTCCCGGATTGTGTTCCGCCTGTCGGGCACGGGAACCCAAGGAGCCACGCTGCGGTTGTATTTGGAAAGCTACGAACCCGATTCCGCCAAGCATGATCAAGACACCCAAGTGGCCCTCGGGGATTTGATCGCGATCGCGGAGGAAGTGGCCCAAATCAAGTCCCTGACCGGGCGCGATCGCCCCACGGTGATCACCTAACGATCAGTCGCTGCGATCTGATTGCTGATTAGACTTCTTGCGCGAATCAGCTAACAGCCCTCATCCCCCAACCCCTTCTCCCAAGGCGGGTGAAGGGGAGCCAGAAATCAGGAATAACGGCGATTTCGTTGTTGATTTTCAAGTCCCTCTCCCGACTTGGGAGAGGGATTTAGGGTGAGGGTCTGGATTGATGCAAGCGGCCTATTGAGGATGAGGCGAGTTCTGCACCCAGCGAGCGGCTTTCGTGGTCGCATTTTCACCGATCCTGGATCTGGGATCAGTTACCGGATACTTGGCTGATCAACCCTGAGTTTTCCGTCTTGGCCTCGACAGCCTCGATCGAAACTCTCGATTGAATTGGTGAATTGGCTCATCAAGACCCGTTGAGCTTGTGTTGAACCTGTTTAGATGGGCGATACTGGATTTGAACCAGTGACCCCTTCCGTGTGAAGGAAGTGCGCTACCACTGTGCTAATCGCCCGCGCTCAGTGCGTTTCCGCCTTTGCAGAATCAAAGATTAGCATGGTGACCGCAATTGCTCAAGTCATTTGGCAAAATTTTTTGAACATTTTCTGAACTTCCATTGGGAACTTGTTTGCCAATGCTCGCGCATCAGCCGCGATCGAGCAGCGGTACCGGAGCTGAAACACCCGATTTTTCGAGCGATCGGGCGTAATCATTTCCAGGGCCACTCCAGGGGAACACCAATTCCACGGGCGATCAAATAAGGGCGATCGAGCGGGGCAATGCGATTGGCTGGTTGTAACCAAGGGCTGCATCCCCTTGCTTCCCACGATCCGGCAACGGCAGCATCAGGGTTTCAGGCGATTTGACGACCCCCCAAGCTGGTTGTAACGAAAAGCTTTGATTGTTTTTCGATTTTTGTAGTTTCCTATACGGGTGCTACAGCTAAAATAAATACCGGCTTTAGGTTGGTTGAGGCTGCTAGCGTGAACGCCACTTCGGTTCTTTTGGAAGATTTGCGCGCTGGCACAACCAGCAATCGCGCCCGTCGCTACGATCCCAAGGAAATTGCCCGATTTTACGGCCGGCGACCTTGGATTGGCATCTTGCGACTGTTGCAAATTGCTTGGTTCAGTGCTGCATTCGTGTTTGGCTGGTTGAGCGATCAATTGTGGGGCGAGCGGGCTGACCAAGTGGGCCAGCGAGCCGAGCAACTGCGTCAAATTTTGATCCACTTGGGCCCCACGTTCATCAAAGTTGGGCAAGCCCTGTCCACTCGGCCCGATCTGGTGCGGGTGGATTATTTAGCGGAACTCGAGAAACTTCAGGATCAGCTCCCGCCGTTTTCGACGGAACTGGCTTTCAGCATCATTGAAGCGGACTTGGATCGCCCCCTGCGGGACATCTTTCGCGACATTTCCCCCGAACCGATCGCGGCGGCCAGCTTGGGACAGGTCTACCGCGCCAAGCTCTACAGCGGCGAGGACGTGGCCGTGAAAGTGCAGCGGCCGAATCTGCTGCCAACCTTGACCCTTGATTTGTATTTAATTCGCTGGTGCGCCAGTTGGGCCGCTCCCTGGTTGCCGCTCAATTTGGGCCATGATTTGACCCTGATTGTGGATGAATTTGGCAGCAAACTTTTTGAAGAAATTGATTACCAAAACGAAGGACGCAACGCCGAGCGATTTGGTGAAAATTTCCGTGATGATCCCACGGTCAAAGTACCGGTCATTTACTGGGACTACAGCAGCCATCGGGTGCTGACGTTGGAATGGATTGACGGCCTCAAGCTGACCAACACGGACTCGGTGCGGGAAGCGGGTCTCGATCGGGATTCTTTGATCGGAATTGGCGTCACTTCTGGTCTGCGACAGCTCCTAGAATTTGGCTTTTTCCATGCGGATCCCCACCCGGGAAATCTGTTTGCCCTGCGCGATGGTCGAATGGCTTACATTGATTTTGGGATGATGGATCAGTTAAACGAATCCACCAAGGAAACGATCGTGGATTCGGTGGTGCATTTGTTGAACCGGAAGTATGAGGAATTGGCGGGGGATTTTGTGCGCCTCGGCTTCCTGGCTCCGAATACGAATATTCGTCCCATCATTCCGGCGCTGGAGTCGGTTTTGGGCGAGGCGATCGGGCGGAATGTGGGTAGCTTCAACTTCAAAACCGTCACCGATCGGTTCTCGGAATTGATGTATGACTATCCGTTCCGAGTGCCGGCCAAATTTGCCTTGATTATTCGATCGCTCGTCACCCAAGAGGGCTTGGCCCTGAGTTTGAACCCCCAGTTCAAGATTCTGGAAATTGCCTATCCTTACGTGGCGCGACGGTTGTTGATGGGGGAATCGCCCCAACTGCGTCGCCGTCTGATTGAAGTGCTGTTTGAAGATGGCAAATTTCAATGGACGCGCCTGGAAAATATGCTGGCGATCGCCCGTTCAGATTCCGGGTTTGACCTGGTTCCTACCGCCGGTTTGGGATTGCGCTATTTGATGTCCGAAGAGGGGCAATTGCTGCGTCAACGGTTGTTGCTAGCCCTGGTGGAAGACGATCGCCTCCATGGGGCTGAATTGCAACGCCTGTGGGATTTGGTGAAGGATGATTTGGAACCCAGCCGCCTGATGCAAGTGGCGTTGGACACTGCTTGGGATGCGATCACTGAGTTTTCGCGCGATCGGGCTGCTCAATTGTTGCCCACTTGGGGCGCACCGGCTGCCGCCTTTAAAAGCTAGCCTGCAACCCATGGTTAATTGTGGTTGATTAACGCCAACTAATTCACGTCAACTAATTCACACCAACCAATTAACGTCAACCAGCGCCAATCAACGAAAACCAACGAAAACTTAACCAATTAGATCAGGGGCTTAAGCTATGGAACAAGGGGCTTAAGCCCCTTGTCTGTTATGGTTTCATCCGTTTTGGTTGCGCTGATCGTTGGAGCTACTAGCCTACTTTTGCTCGTTCAAGTTCACCGCATGGAGACCGCATTCTTTTTTGCCCGCATCTTCCCACCACCAACGACCTTCCCGCTCATGTTGGTTGGGCAATACGGGCCGGGTGCAAGGTTCACAACCAATGCTGATAAAGCCCTTTTCATGAAGTGCGTTATAGGGCACTTCGTAGGCGCGAATGTACATCCAAACATCGCTGGAAGACCAATTAGCCAGCGGATTAAACTTCACCAATTGATGGTCGGGTGTGGAAAATCCACCATCCACTTGCACGATCGGGACACTATCCCGAGTGGCAGGATTTTGATCTTTCCGTTGACCCGTAATCCAAGCATCCAGAGTGGTTAATTTACGGCGCAGGGGGGCAACCTTACGGATACCACAGCACTCTTTATGGCCATCTTCATAGAAGCTAAATAGCCCCTTGGCGTTCACCAATGCTTCCACGGCCGCTGCATCGGGAAACATCACATCGATCGAGATGTTGTAGCGTTGACGAACGCGATCGAGCAGTTGATAGGTTTCCGCATGTAACCGCCCCGTGTCCAGGGTAAAAACTTTAAAGGGCTTGCCCAATCGATGGGCCATATCAATCAAAACCACATCCTCAGCGCCGCTGAAGGAAATGGCCAGATTGTCATACAAACTCAGGGCCCGATCGAGAATTTTTTGGGGGCTTTCATTCTCTAATTCCTGAGCCAAACTGTTAATGTCAATGGCGGGGGCAGCTAAGGATGTCACGGTTGGTGTTCTCCCTTGGATCGTGATGAAAATTGAGCGCAATTGAGCGGGAAGCGAACGGCGAGGCAATCCCACCCCAATTTGCTGAAATGCTGAAGTCCAAGGGATCCATTCTATGATGGCGACGACCATTCAGGGATTCAGGGTTGGCGTTGCGGCCTGCTCCGAAGGGGATCCACTGTCGATCGTGAGCAAACGGCCGTCTGTTGGCAAAAGCCGGGTCAATGGCAGCGCCCATGCATCCAAGCCGACCAATCTTGTCACCGAAGCGATCGCGACTTGACATTTCCCGAAATTTCTTCCACTCTGTCCAATTAGTCTTTACGGCTAGTCTTTGCAGCCACTTCGATCGCCCGTTTTGTCCCGATCGCGTCGTCCGCCTCAGCCTGTGACCGCGATCGCACTGTCATCTATCCAAGTTTCGATCTATCTATATATTAGGAATACTGGGTCAGCCCTCCGCCATCCATGACAACCCTTGTTATTGTCGAGTCCCCGACCAAAGCGAAAACCATTCGTAACTTTCTGCCGTCTGGCTATCAGGTAACGGCTTCGATGGGTCATATTCGCGACTTGCCCCAATCGGCAAGTGAGATTCCGGCGGCGGTTAAGGGCGAACAGTGGGCCCAATTAGGGGTCAACATTGAAAAGAACTTTGAACCCCTTTACGTCATTCCCAAGGACAAAAAAAAGGTCGTTAAAGAGTTACAAGACTCTTTGAAGCTGGCCGATGAATTGGTCTTGGCCACTGACGAAGACCGGGAAGGGGAAAGCATTAGCTGGCATTTATTGCAGGTTTTGAAACCGAAAGTGCCCGTGAAACGAATGGTCTTCCATGAAATTACGGAAGAGGCCATTCGATCGGCCATTCAAAACTGTCGCCAGGTGAACGATAACCTCGTTCATGCCCAAGAAACCCGCCGAATTCTCGATCGCTTGGTGGGTTACACCCTATCGCCTTTGCTGTGGAAAAAAATCGCGGCGGGCCTGTCGGCAGGGCGGGTGCAGTCTGTGGCGGTGCGGATGTTGGTGATTCGGGAACGGGCCCGGCGAGCGTTCAAAACCGGAACCTATTGGGACTTGAAGGCGGCGTTGATCAGCTTGGACGATCGCCCCTTTGAAGCCAAGTTGGTGGCCCTGGACGGCAAAAAATTGGCCACGGGGGCGGATTTTGACGAAGCCACCGGGCAAATTGCGGCGGGCAAAAAGGTTGTTTTGCTCAACGAAGAGCAGGCCCAAACCCTGCGCGATCGCCTGCGATCGGGCGATTGGACGGTGGCGGACATTGAGGAGCGACCCAACACCCGCAAGCCATCGCCTCCCTTCACCACCTCCACCTTGCAACAGGAGGCGAACCGCAAACTGCGGCTCTCGGCCCGGGACACCATGCGCACGGCTCAAAGTCTCTACGAGCAGGGCTATATCACCTATATGCGAACCGACTCGGTACACCTGTCTCAACAGGCGATCGAGGCGGCCCGTGCTTGCGTGACGGAACTCTACGGCGCGAATTACCTGAGTCCCCAACCGCGTCAATATGCCACCAAGGCCAAGGGGGCCCAAGAAGCCCACGAAGCAATCCGCCCGGCCGGCAGCACGTTCCGCACGCCGCAACAAACGGGTCTCAGCGGACGGGAACTGCAACTCTACGATTTGATCTGGAAAAGAACAGTGGCCTGCCAAATGGCCGACGCGCGCCAAACCTTCGTTTCGGCCCAAATTCGGGTGGAAAACGCTGAGTTTCGGGCCAGCGGCAAGCGGATTGACTTTCCCGGCTTTTTCCGAGCCTATGTGGAAGGGTCAGACGATCCCGATGCGGCGATCGAGGATCGGGAAGTGCTGTTGCCGCCCCTGACCAAGGGCGATCGGGTCAATTGCCAAGACCTGGAGGCCCTGCGCCACGACACCCAACCCCCCGCCCGCTACACGGAAGCGGCCTTGGTGAAAATGCTGGAAAACGAAGGCATCGGCCGCCCCAGCACCTACGCCAGCATCATCGGCACGATCGTCGATCGGGGCTATGCCCAACAGCTCGGCAATGCCCTGGTTCCCACCTTTACGGCCTTTGCGGTGACGGGGCTTCTGGAAAATCATTTTCCTGACCTGGTGGACTTTGGGTTCACGGCCCAAATGGAACGCACCCTGGACGAAATTTCCACGGGCAAAACCTCTTGGCTGCCCTATCTGCGTCAGTTCTACTTGGGCGATGGGGGGCTGGATACGCAGGTGAAGGTGCGCGAAAGCGCGATCGACCCGGCCGAAGCCCGCACGATCGTTTTGGAAGATTTGAACGCCGATATTCGGATTGGGCGTTACGGAGCCTATGTGGAAGTCGTGGACGACCAGGGCGCAACGATCAAAGCCTCCCTGCCCAAGGATTTGACCCCGGCTGATCTAGACGCGGAGCAAATTGCCGCCCTGATTCGCCAAAAGACCGAAGGCCCCGCCTCGATCGGCAACCATCCCGAAACCGGCGAATCCATTTACGTGCTGACGGGAGCCTATGGGCCCTACGTGCAGTTGGGCGAAGTAACTGACGAAAATCCCAAACCCAAACGCACCTCCTTGCCCCGAGGCGTGACCCCCGAAAACCTGACCCTTGAGCTGGCTTTGGGTCTGCTCTCTTTGCCGCGCTTGTTGGGGCAGCACCCGGAGACCAGCCGCCCCGTCAAAGCCAGCCTTGGGCGTTTTGGCCCCTACATTGTTCACGACATGGGCAAGGACGGGGGCCAAGATTACCGATCGCTCAAGGCCGATGATGATGTCACCACCATCACCCTGGAACGGGCCCTGGAGCTATTGGCCCAACCGAAGGCCAGCCGTAGCCGCAAACAGAAAACCCCGCTTCGCGAGTTGGGCCCCCACCCGGACGACAACGAACCGGTGAACCTGTATCAGGGGCCCTATGGCATCTATGTCCAACATGGCAAGGTGAATGCGGGCTTGGCAGAAGGGCAAACCGTGGAGAGCCTGACCTTGGCGGAGGCGTTGGAATTGTTGGCGGCCAAAGCAGGTAGCAAGAAGAAGACTGCCCGTAAGACTGCGAGCAAAACCACGGGTAAAACCACGAAAACCGCTAGCAAGACGACGGGTAAAACCACCAGCAAAACCACCAAGGCCAAAACCGCAGACGCAGAAGCGGCCTCAGAAGCAGCTCCCAAAACCACTCGCACCCGCAAAGCCAAAACCACTGAGGACAAGGCCCCAGAAGGCGAAACCACCCGATCGACCCGATCGAGTAGCACTCGCCGCAAGGCTTCCTAAATCGTGCTTTGTAGTATATTCAATTAGGAATGAGACAGCATGACCTACAGCAAAGACCTCAGACAACGAGTCTTGGCTGCGGTTGCGCAGGGAATGCCTCCCACAACCGCTAGTCGTACCTTCCAGGTGAGTCGAGCCACTCTGTACCGCTGGTTAGAGAATCCAACCCCCAAGCCCCTACCCAAGATTCGGACTCGCAAACTCGATTCCAAAAAGCTCCTCGACCATGTGCGACGTTACCCTGATGCCCGCCTGCGAGACCGAGCTGCTGAATTTGGGGTTTGTCCCAGTGCGATCAGCTATCGACTCAAGCAACTGAAGGTGACTTGTAAAAAAAACAGCTTCGCTATCGACAACGCTGCCTGCACCAACGCCAGTTCTATCTCCGTCAGTTGCGGGCGCTGAAACAGGCCGGCTGGTCGATTGTCTACTGCGACGAAAGCGGATTTGAGCCAGATGCCCCTTGTTTGTGCGGCTGGGTTTGTACGGCTGGTCACCCCGAGGGGTTCCCGTCTATGGAGAGCGGAGTGGCAAGCGCCGTCCAAGAGAAAATCTGCTGGCGGCCCGGAACTGATCGGTTTGAAGAACAAAGCCATCAGGGGGCCAGGCGATTTGACGACAGACCCTAGTCCCCTGGTCACGATGATTGAGGGCATGAAAAATCAACCGTTTTCGCTTGATTCCGAGAAACGACGATCGACCCTAGCTCTTCGCCTCATCACTCAGCATCCCGATCGTGGTTTCCACCGCACTGCTATCCACCTCCGAGTCATCGGGCGAGTGACCCACCAGCGCCTCCCGCTGCCGAGCATACTCATTGGCTTTGGCATAATTTCCCAACGAGTAGTAGGCCACTCGCAAACTCGCTAGCGCCTGTAATTCCACATCCAAGTCAGGAATCAGGCGCGAAACGGTCAACCGTTGCTGGTAATACTCGATCGCCGTGCCATAGTCAGCCTGGGCATCGTAGGCCACACCCAACGCTCCTAGGGTTTGCTCTTCACCTCGCAAATCCTTGAGGGCCCGCGTCACCGTTAGCCGCTGCTTGCAGTAATTAATGGCCTGTTGCATATTGCCCAGATGCCGACAGGCGCTCGCCAAACTGCGTAAAACCTGGTTCGCCGTTGCATAGTCATCATTGGCGTAGGACAGCCGCAGCAGTTGGTCATAATATTCCACCGCGCTGATGTAGTCGCCGCAGGCATAGTAACTATTGCCCAAATTCTTGAGCACTTGCCGCTCGGCTTCCCGATCGCCCACCTGTCGCACTGCATCCAGGCTTTGGCGCTGATAAACGATCGCGTTGGGATAATCCCCGGCGGCTTTGTAGGTCAAACCTAAATTATTCAGGATGGCAATTTGGCTATCTAGCTCCCCCATATCTCGGGCGATCGCCAGGGCCTCCTGTTGATACACAATGGCGCGATCGAACTGGCCCAAGTGACGGCAAGCATTGCCCCAATGGGCTAAGGCGTGGGTTTGGCCTTGCCAATTGCCATGGGCCCGGGTGGTGGCCAGCCAGCGACGCGCACAGTCCAGGGCTTGCTCGTACTGATGGCGGGCATAGTAGCCCAAAAACAGACCGTTATAGGCCCGTTCCTCGCGATGGTGATCCTTCACCGAGATCGCCAAGGTCAACAACGCCTCAAATAACTGTTCTGCCTGATTGAACTGCCGTTCTCGATAGGCCTCAAAACCGTCATGGAGCAGCTTGGCCATGGTGGTTTCCGCTTCTCGCAAGTCGGCATTGGTCGTGATTGTTTCATCCGAATCCATATCGTCCCCAGAGTCTCCGGCAGGATTCGACATAGGCGATGTCGAGAAATGACGGTTAGCAAACCAACCACGATCTTGGATTTGCACTTCCATATCTCTCAAGTTCCCGATCGCCTCGTTAGGAATAACCGCTCGGTCGTTACCCTTGAACCATTAATCAGCCCACCCATTAGGCCATATCAGGAGCAAGTTTGACCAACGCCCACTGATGATTCCTAAACGGTTTCATTATACGTTGGGTCAGAAAAGTGCGTTTGCAAGCTCCTAGGAGCGATCGCGCACCAACCACACTGAATTGCAACTTTGAACTTGTCACTGTCTCCCGAGAGGATGTCTGAAAAGCCAGAATTGAGACGATCCTTGCCCTGCCGATCAACGAAATCAGAGGTTTAAGCCCCTTACCCTCGTCCTCATCGGGATTCGGCAAGTCCCTAAGGGCGCTGTTCAGACATCCTCTAAGATTTGGCGATCAAATCTGCCACCTTTCTGAAGCATGGAACTCAAAAAGATCGCCATTCAGAAACAAACCCATTTGGGCAGATAGCTTATCAGAAACACCCAAGCACCCCACAGGGGATGAAACCCATCAGTGAGCGATCGCTCGGTGGTTATAGAGTCCCTGCAATCGGTCGCGGCGCAGCATCAATTTTGGAGATCATCTCCTCTGAAACGGCCACGACCCAGCTTTATTGTGCCCACAGCTCGCCTAGAACTTACAGGGGCGGCTCGATTGTCGCTACAGCACAGCCCAGAACGGTCGATCGCAATTCGATCGCAATTCCACTTCCGCATCAGCAAAAGCAGGCAGGCAGAATGCCACAGGATTGCTATAGTCTTTAGGCTGTGACCTTGCCAACTGTTTACTGATCCTATTTGCTAATCGCCCTTTGCCGATCGTGCTAATGACAGCGGCCTGCAAAGACATGCAAAACAAGATGTGTAAGCACGAACAAAGACCGATCCAAGGCCGATCTAAGGCCGATCCAAGACCAACGAAAATGCACAAACCTGTACGAAAATGTACAGAAATGAGTAGCGCAAATCCCAGCGCTTAGCTCGTTTCATTACCTTGTTTCATCGCCTTAATTGCTAATTTGACCCTATGCTTGATGCCTCAGACCTGAAACGCCAAATTGATTTGCTGTGCGATCGCCTGGGCAACGCTCAGGACTGTCTTTGACCAAGCTGCCTTGAACGCCAAAGTGGCCGACTTGGAAAACCTAGCCGCCCAGCCAGACTTTTGGGACGACCAAAGCCAGGCCCAGCAAGTTTTGCAAGATTTAAATGATGCCAAGGGAGATCTACAACAGATCGATCGCTGGCAAAACACCCTCAACGACAGCCGCGCCGCCCTGGAGCTACTGGAATTAGAACCCGATGATGGTCTCCTCCAGGAAGCCTTCACCTCCTTAAATCAATTGGCGGCGGAACTGGATGCCTGGGAACTGCAACGCTTATTATCTGGCCCCTACGACAGCAAAGGAGCCGTTTTAAGCATTAACGCCGGGGCGGGGGGAACCGATGCCCAAGATTGGGCCGAGCAGTTGATGCGGATGTATACCCGCTGGGCAGAAAAACAACAATATAAAGTAGCGATCAGCGAGCTTTCTGAAGGTGACGAAGCGGGGATTAAATCCGTCACCTTAGAAATTCAAGGTCGCTACGCCTATGGCTATTTGCGATCGGAAAAGGGTACCCATCGTCTCGTGCGAATTTCGCCCTTTAATGCCAATGGCAAGCGCCAAACTAGCTTTGCGGGTGTGGAAGTGATGCCAATTTTGGATCATTCCATTCAACTGGATATCCCAGACAAAGATTTAGAAATTACCACTTCGCGGGCCGGCGGCAAAGGCGGCCAGAACGTGAACAAAGTGGAAACGGCCGTGCGGATTACCCACTTACCCACGGGGTTGGCCGTGCGTTGCACCGAGGAGCGATCGCAACTGCAAAACAAAGAAAAAGCGATGGTTCTGTTGAAGGCCAAACTGTTGGTGATTGCCCAAGAACAGCGGGCCAAAGAAATCGCGGATATTCGCGGCGACATGGTGGAAGCGGCCTGGGGAACCCAAATCCGTAACTATGTGTTTCACCCCTATCAGTTGGTGAAAGACCTACGCACGGAATTAGAAACCACCGATATTCAGTCGGTGATGAATGGTGATTTGGGGCAATTTATCGAAAGCTATTTGCGCCAAGAAAGCCAAGCTGCTGATGCTGTTGGCTTATAGTCCAGTGGTTTATAGTCGAGATTCCAGGTAGGGGCGTACGGCCGTACGCCCTTACGAGATTGACCAATTCTGTCGAGATTGTGGGAAATTACAGCGCGATTTTGTGAACCCAATCGGCGTAGGCCGGTTCGCGATTTTCGACGATCGCCGTGAGGGTGTCTCGCAACAGATTGGTGACGGGGCGATCGCTCCCCAATGTGTAGTTTTCGATCTTGCTCACCGGGGCGATTTTAGCCGCCGTGCCGCTGAGGAACACCTCATCTGCAATGAACAATTCGGTTTTATCCACCGGGCGAATTTCGATCGGAATGCCCCGATCGCGGGCGATCGTCAAAATGCTGTCGCGGGTGATCCCTTCCAGGATGTCTTGCTCAAAACCAGGTGTAATCAACGTGCCATTGCGCACCAAAAACACGTTCATCCCCGAGGCTTCGCTCACCTTGCCTTGGGAATTCATCATGATTGCCTCATCAAAACCCGACTCCACCGCTTCGGTTTTGGCTAGGGATGAGGTGATGTAAGCACCCGCGATTTTGCCGCGCAACGGCAGGCTGCGATCTTCTTGGCGCACCCAGGAGCTAATCCGGCAAGCCACCCCTTCTTGGGACAGGTAATCGCCCATTTCCAAACCGTAGATAAAGAAGCTCTTTTCAACGCTGTGCAAACGGGGCGCAATCCCTAAGTCAGAGGTGTAAACAAAGGGGCGGATATAAAACGATTTGGTCGGTTTGTTTTGGCGGACAAATTCTTCGATCGCCCAAAGAATTTTGTCGGCGGGCAAATCATAATGCAGGAATTTGGCACTTTGGCTGAGGCGCTTGCTGTGGCGATCGAGCCGGAACAGCAAAATCGTGTTCGGATCCGCCGGGTCAGGAATCCCGCGCAACCCGCCAAAGGCCCCCGTGCCGTAGTGCAGCGCGTGGGTTGCGATCGACAGGTTGGCATTCTCGAAGGGAATAAATTCGCCTTTGTAGTAGGCGATCGGCATGAAATTTTGGTGCATGGCGGGTTGCTGCGGAATTGCGATTCGATGGGATCAAACGGGCCAAATAACCGGGCGACCGGCGGGCAAGATGCCCGCGCTACGGTGATTCGGGGCAGGGCTAGACGTTAAATCTAAACAGCATAACATCGCCCTCTTGCACCACATATTCTTTGCCTTCACTGCGGACGAGGCCCTTTTCTTTGGCGGAGGAAAGCGAGCCGGTCGCCACCAAATCCGCGTAGGCCACGGTTTCGGCGCGAATGAAGCCTCGCTCAAAGTCCGAGTGAATCACGCCAGCCGCTTGGGGGGCCGTCATGCCCGCGTGGATCGTCCAGGCGCGGGTTTCCTTTTCGCCGGAAGTGAAGTAGGTGCGCAAGCCTAACAGGTCGTAGGTGGCGCGAATTAGGGACTTCAGCCCCCCTTCGGTCACGCCCAATGAATCGAGGAAGTCCGCCCGTTCTTCATCGGATAGTTCAATCAGTTCCGCTTCCACTTGGGCGGAAATAATCACCGTTTGGGCGTTTTCGGTCTTGGCCAGCTCCCGCACCTGCTCCACCCATGGGTTGCCGGTGGCCAGGTCATCTTCCGAAACGTTGGTGGCGTAGATCATCCGCTTGCGGGTCAGCAGGCCCAAGGTGGCGATCAGGGGTTCCTCTTCTTCGGTCAGGCTGACTTGGCGGGCGGGGCGACCATCTTCAAGGACGGCCAGGATCTTTTCGAGCACGACCAACTCCGCTTGGGCCTCTTTGTTGGCGCGGGCTTGCTTGCGGACGCGATCGGCTCGGCGCTCCACCTGGGCCAAGTCCGAGAGGATCAACTCCAGATTGATGATTTCAATGTCGCGGATCGGGTCGATCGAGCCGGACACGTGGATGATGTCGTCATTCTCAAAACAGCGCACCACATGGACGATCGCATCCACTTCCCGAATGTTGGCCAAAAACTGGTTCCCCAGCCCTTCGCCCTTGCTGGCTCCCTTCACCAGGCCGGCAATGTCCACAAATTCCACGCGCGTGGGGACGATTTGCTTGGACTTGGCCAAATCACTCAGCACTTGCAACCGTTCATCGGGCACGGAAACCACGCCGACGTTGGGTTCAATGGTGCAGAAGGGAAAGTTGGCGGCTTCCGCTTTGGCGTTGGCAACCAGGGCATTAAACAGGGTGGACTTGCCCACGTTGGGCAGTCCGACGATTCCGGCTCGGAGCATGGGTCGATCGGGCGGGGTGGCTGGGACTGAATTGCAGTCTACTAGCTTATCGGAAATGGGGGCGGCCGGCTGGCCGTGGCCCTAACGCGGGACGGTGGCAACCTGGGCTAACCAGCGATCGATCCGTTGATCCCACTCCACGGACTGGCCCGGCTGGGAGCGATACCAGGCGATCGCCGCCGGACGACCTTGCCGCGCGGCCAGGGTGGTGGCTTTCCAAAACATCACAGAGGCTTGGTTTGGGGCAAATTGCAGCACCAAATTAACCTGTCGCTCCAGTTTTTCCCCTTCAGCGGAACGCAACCACCACACCACCGTTGCCTGATCCCCCAGGGAGGCTTGTGCAAAGCGATCGAGTGCCCGTTGCCAACGGCTGTCGCCTAGGTCGGCCAAAATCTGGCTGGGGATATCTTTTTGGGGTGAGTCGGCTCGCACCCGGGCCAGATCCGCATGGTAGCGCAGGGCATCGTATTGGGCCTGTACCCGATCGTCCCAAACCAGCGATCGATTCACCAGCCGATCGCGCAGGGGCTGCAATTTGGTTAAGGCCGGCGACCAAAGTTCCAGCTTGACCAGCTTCAGGGCCTCTTGGTATTGGGCTAAGTCGGTTAAATCGGTCGATCGCAGCAACGGTTCCGTCAGCACGATCGGTTCCAAGGAAACGGGATCCGGCGCAAACCCGGAGGGGATCGCTCGGTAAATTGCCAAGTCCGGTGCATCGGTGGCCGATTGATCGACAATTAATTCCGGTTCCCGATTGCCGGTGATCGATTCCCAAACGGGCGATCGATCCTTGGGGCTGCTCCACTGGCCTTGGACGCTCAGGTGGCCCGGTCGCCCCAAACGGCTAATGTTCAAATGCACAATCACGCCGTAGCGAAGTTGCTGGTTCGATCGGGGCAACTGTCCGCTCACCGTTAACCAACCGCCGCCCGCTGGGCCGCCCTTCAGGCCTTGCACCGCCATGAGCGGCAAGGGATCCGTGGAACCGCTGGTGGCCACGCCGGCCTTGACCAAAGGAGCCAGCACCAAGGATTCCGGCGGCCCCTCCAAGTCGAGCGTCGTAGTGAGCCGATAGGCCAAGGGGCGATCGCCCTGGGGTTCCGGGTTCGGGGCCTGGTAGGCCCGCAACTGGACGATCGGCCAACATTGGGGCCCCGCCGTGCAGTTGGGTTGCTGTTGCCGCACGGTGGCCACCAACCATTGACGACCCAGCGGCACAATTTCCCCCATCCGTTGGTTGCCCTTGGTCAATTCCGCCCGCAGTTGGGCCACGGTTTTCAGGTCGCGGGGCGTGATGCCTCCGGTGGCGGGCAACCATTGATCCAACCAAGCAGCCGCCTCGGGATCAACAATTGAGCGAACTCCCACCGCAAAGCCCGTCGTTACCAGGGCGATCGCCCCGCCCAGGGTCAACAGCGCCGCCACAGACAGGGACAGGGAAGCCGCCCGTTTCCAGGGTGCAGAGGGCGAAACTGTGTGGCGAACTTTGGCCATAACCAAGACCGGGGATGCAGCAGGTTGAATCAATCTAACCGATCGATTCACTCCATCGATCGCTCAAAAGGTATCTCAACCCGGATCGGTGGGGCGATCGGTTGGGCTAATCGGCGGGAGGCAGTGGTGCAGCCCTGGGGGTCGGCGGCCTCGGGCCGCAGATATGCGAAGTTGGAAATAACCGTTGCGTATAGGAGCCAACCATGGCCACCGCCTCGCCCAACCCGATCGACCCGTCCGTTGTGAACCCGCCCGTGGCCTTGGTGGGAGCCGGGCCCGGCCATGGGGCCTATCTCACCTTGCAAGCGGCTCAGGTGCTGCGCCAAGCGGAGGTGTTGGTGCATGATGCCCTAGTCGATCGGGCGCTGCTGGACTGGATTCCCGCCACCTGTGAACGAATCGACGTGGGCAAACGGGGCGGCCAGCCCTCCCCCAGTCAACCGGAGATCGATCGCTTGCTGGTGGCGCAGTGGCGATCGGGAAAGCGGGTGGTGCGTCTCAAGGCGGGCGATCCCTTTGTGTTTGGGCGTGCCAGCAGCGAAATCCAAGCCCTGCAAGCAGCGGGGGCAACCTTTGAACTGATTCCCGGTCTGTCCAGTGCCCTGGCGGGGCCGCTGCTGGCGGGCATTCCCCTCACCGATGCGGTGCTGAGTCGTTGCTTCGCGGTGGCCAGTGCCCATGAACCCGATGAGTTGCACTGGGAAGCCCTGGCCCAACTGGAAACCCTCGTGTTTTTGATGGCGGGCCGATCGCTCCCAGAAATTACCCGCCAACTGATTCGCCACGGTCGATCGTCCGTCACTCCCGTGGCCGTCATTCGCGCCGCCGCCACTCCCCAGCAACAGGTTTGGACGGGCACGCTGGAATCGATCGCCCTGCAAACGGAGCGCATTTCCCTCTCGCCGGCCGTGGTGGTGGTGGGGGAAGTGGTGCGACTGCGGGATTTTCTGGCTCCTTGGGGCCAAGGGTTTGTGCTACCCCAACTGCCTGAGCTGCTTGAGTTGGGGCCAGCCGAGGCGATCGACCCGGTGGATCATTCTTCCTTGGTTCAACCGTTAATGGTTCAACCCTCGATGCCCAAACCCTCGATCGCCCAACCCTTAGCGGGCAAAACCGTGCTCGTGACCCGATCGCTCAACCAGGCAGGCAGCTTCACCGGCCGGCTTCAGGCCGCCGGGGCCCAAGTGCTGGAAGTGCCCGCCCTGGAAATTGGCCCGCCCAGCACCTGGGAACCGCTCGATCGGGCCATTGCTGACCTCCAACGTTGTCATTGGCTAATTTTGACCTCCACCAACGGTGTCGAGGCATTTTTTAGCCGCCTCCAGGCCGCTGGCAAAGACAGCCGCGCCCTGGCCCATTGCAAAGTGGCCGTGGTGGGTCAAAAAACCGCCCAATGTCTTCAGCAGTTCGGCATCGTGCCGGATTTCATCCCCCCGGATTTCATCGCCGATGCGCTGGTGAGCCATTTTCCCGAATCCCTGCGCGATCGCACCGTGCTGTTTCCGCGCGTGGAAACCGGCGGGCGCGATGTGCTGGTCAAAGAACTCAGCGACCAAGGAGCCACCCTCTGGGAAGTGCCCGCCTACGAGTCCCGTTGTCCGGCAGCCCTCACCCCCGAGGCGATCGCCCTGCTGCGGGCCAAGCGGGTGGATGCCATCACCTTTGCCAGCTCCAAAACCGTCAAAAACTTCCTGATCCTGCTGCAACGGGCAGGCTTTGAAATTGATCAGGTGGCCGGGGCTTGCTTAGCCTCGATCGGGCCGCAAACCTCCCAAACTTGCCGTGATCTGTTCGATCGTGTCGATGCGGAAGCGCGGGAATATACCCTCGATGGATTGGCGGAAGCGTTAGAAACTTGGGCGATCGCGCAACAATCGACCCCCTAGCGCCAGCCGCCCAATCCCCAAGCCCAAGATTGACAGGCTCCAAATCAATTCCCCCCACCCAAGCGACCCAGGAAGGATCGTTAGGCAGGGGGAATTTGTTGCGCTGATTCTGAATTGAAGCTGATTCTGAATCGAAATCAGCCCGCCATGCTACTGCGGTGCTGCCTGGGCATTGGCCCGGGCGATCGCCGCGTTTTGGGCATATTGCGGGGCCCGATTTTGAGCAATGGAAGCATTCGGGCTGTCGGCCGGCACTTTCTGCATCAGAGCCGAAGCCGCCTGCCACTCTGCCGCCACCGTTGTCCATTCCGCCTTGGTCTTGGCCGTTTGGGCTAACTTGGCCGCGCTGGTGGCCTTGCGCACCGCTTCCGCAAAATCCGGATTCGGTTGATTAGCTGCAGGCGAAGCGGCCGGAGCGGGGCTGGCCGCCGGAGCCTCAGCGGCCGGGCTGGCCGGAGCGGGGCTGGCGGGAACCGCTGCCGGAGCTTCAGCGGCGGGGGACTCGGCCGCCGGGGCCGGACTGGCCGGCGCAGGGCTAGCAGCGGGCGCTTCCGCCGGGGCCGGGCTGGCGGCGGGAGATTCGGCCGCCGGGGCCGGACTGGTCGCCGGAGCCTCAGTGCCATCGGCCGTAATCGCCGGTTCCGCTGATTCTGGGGTGACGGGTGGCAAATAAACTTGCACTTCCGGCGGCAAACTGGCCACCACCTCGTTGAGATGCCCTTTGGTGTAGAGGTAATACAACCCGCCCCCAATGGCAATCAGCCCCAGCAGCAACCCAATCAGGCCGCCGCCACCGCCCTTTTTGGTAGGCTTGGCCGGCTCGGAACTGTCTTCTGACTCCAAGGATTCATCGTCATCCATGGGCAGTGAGTCATCTTCCATGCCGTACTGCGCGCCGTAGCCGCCGCCGTAGCTGTCGTCATCCGATAGCGCATCCATATCCACGGGAGGCGTGTTGGGTGCTTCGATTTGCGACATGCTCAGCGCATCGAGGCCGTAGGGTTCGTCGTCGTCGAGGGAAATCGAATCAGTCCAATCGGTTAGCAAGCTGCCCGGCTGCCGCCATTCCACGGCGATCGAGCGGAGACCCTTCACCCCCAACTGGAGCATCCCCTTACGGATGAAGGCCAGCAGTGCTTCGCGGTTGACAGGCTGGGAGCCTTCCAACACCACACGCAGCACATCGCCACCACTTTCGGCTTGGACGTTGATGCCTTTGGGTTCCAGCGATCGCCGCATCAAGGCAGCAATCGCCTCCGGGTCGCCTTGTTTGGCGCGTTCCAGTTGCGGGTTCGTCGTTGCCATCGAAAAAATCTAACGAGGTTAACTCTGCGTTCGCGCGACTTCAGCACCCCACGGACGATCGTGCCAACGGCCAGGGTGGCCCGACGAAAATCGGCGGCCGGTTGGACTGCATCGCACCGTTGCACCCTGTACGGTGGCTGGGGGCTGGGGCGAGGAACCCATTGGCTTCCAAGTCTAGGGGATTGTGGCGGCGGTCATGGTGTTACCGCAACGCTTAGTTATCTCCTAACCGGGTTGCCGGGCCCTTTCCTGAACGGTTTAGCCCAAGGGCCAAATTCAGGAAAGGAGGCTAGGGGCCTTCTTCGGTCATAAGCTTCAGCCAACATCCACGGGGCGATCGGGGCTGGGGCGGTCTCGCAGACTATCCTACTCAAAATTTTTCGAGATGAAGACGGTTTTGATGGTTTGATGGATGTGTCGCAAGCATTTGGGTCTTTTCACCAGTCTTTGGGCGCGGTTATGGGTACGGCGTGTCACATTCTTGTTGAGGGCAATTCCGCAGTTGTCTATTCCAGTCGGAATGGTCAACCTCAAAAGGTTTTGCCGGTTTTGGAGCCATTTCTAGACAAGTTTTGGCAGGAACGGGAAATTTCAGGCGAGTCGATCGACACTCCCGGTTGCCTGTTGGCACAAATCGTAGTGCGGTTTGGGTTTGAAAGCGCCGAAGATGATTTTTCCAACTTGCGGGTGGGGCCGTTGTTTGATGCCACGGTGCAATATCTTTACCAAGTGATGGGCGATCGCTCAGTGACAGTGTGGGTGCCAACGGATGCCTACCGAGCGGATCCCGGCCTGGGGTTATCAGCCTGTCAGCGGTTGGAACCCAGCACCCTCAGCAACTAAGTTTCCGCCACTCAACGCAGTGACTCAACGCAGTTCTAGGCAGGTCTAGATAGGTCTAGGCAAGGGGCGAAGTCATGGCCCCTGGTGTCTCCGTGCCGTAAGCATCGGAGCTGCGGAAATTTGAAACTGCCAACAATGCCGCTTAATCGCTGCTGAATTGAAATGGTAGGGAGAAAAAACTTGGCTCAGAGTTTGGATCGGATCTATATCTCGCAAGTGCGATGCTACGGTTACACGGGACTTTTACCAGAAGAAAAAGTTCTGGGGCAATGGTTTGAAGTGGATGCGACGCTGGATATTGATTTGGCTCCATCGGGCCAGAGCGATCGCATTGAAGATACGTTGGACTACCGCGCAGCGATCGAGCATATCCGCCAAACCGTTTCCCAATCCAAGGTGGATTTGATTGAACGGGTGGCCCAAAACATTGCTGATGGGCTGTTGACCCTGAAGGGGGTGGAACGGGTGGTGGTGCGGGTAACGAAGCCAGCCGCACCGATTCCAGAATTTGCAGGCACAATTGCAGTGGAAATTACCCGATCGCGTGGCTAATTCCTTATGGTTAATTCGGTTGCAGTCGATTTGGCTACAGTCGATTGGGTTGTAGCCAATATCTGACCTTGGCTCGATCGCTTGGACGATCACCCTCACAAACTATGGAGCTGGCGGGGCAGGCGCTTGGCAGGTTTGAGTCTCAGCATTGCAGCCACCATAAACAAAGCTCTTCTGCCAACTGAGGGGCAATTCCAACAAATCCCTTGCGCCAGTAAATCCCAGACCTAAGAACAGCAACAGGGCAACCACATTGGCCACAATATGGGCTTTGCGCCAGGTCTTGTTGCGGTAAATTTCCGGCAAAATTGCCAGGGCAAAAATCATTAATAGGCCAGCCAGGGTTCCATAGTAAAAATGGGAAACCCACCATTCATGATCGCGGCGATAGATTCCTTCTTGGGCTGCAATGATGGTTAGACCCATGCCGGACAGGGTGGCAAATGTGGCTCGCCACTGTTTGCTGCTGGAGCGATATAAACAAATTAATGAGCCGATCGTTACGCCAAAAAATGCTAATTGGGTTGCCAATAGCCCACCCTTTTGGCTCCAATTAGCCGCATCCAACAGGTTGGTTTTGTCTGCAAATAAAATGTAGGCAAATGCAACCAAAATAATGCCAACAATCGATCCCGTCAGCCAGCGCCCAATCTCCACGTGTTCGAGGCCAACGCTGGGCGGGATCTTTGATTTTTGACCGGCGGCGCTGGCAAGCCGACGTTGGCGAACCTGCCAAGCGGCCCGCGACACAATGCCAATCATTGGGAAGACAAGGACAACGGCTAGCCCTGGATGCAAAATCCCCAAAATGTCTACGGCTGTCATGGGTCTCTCTAGGTATTCGGGCTGATTGAAGGATGCTCAAGCACGATCGAGGAAGTCCGATTTTGGGCGGCTTTTAGATCGCCTTTAGGTGGCCGATCCAAGCACTGATTCAAGCCCCGCAACCCCTGATCAAAATTCTGATCAGAATATAGCTTGATCGCCCCGATGCCGTTGGTGAATTGTGATGGATTGGGGCGATCGCCGTTGTAACCCCATCTTTCAACCCTGTTGAAGATGGCGATCGCCCTTGCTGATAGCGACCATTAGTGCCCGTTATTTTGTAAAGATATTTTTACAAAGAATTGTTACTCTGGCAGAGGGAGTGATGAACGACGCATCTTGCTCGATCGGGGGTCACCGCCGAATCAATCCGGAGTCCATAGGCTGGAATGGCTGAGTGAGCGTGGACTTGGGAATGAGCATGGCAGAGGCGACCAAGTGACCAGCGATCGAGTCAGATCCGATCGAGTCCTGACGGTGACATGAAATAGCGAAACGGAATGGCGTTTTGACGGTTGTAACGATTCTGAACCTATGACTCTTTCTTGGTTACGTCGTACCTCGCCGGCCCGGGCGCATGGTTCAAAACCACGGCGATTGACGGGGCGTTGGCTGGGCATTTTGGCTGGGGCGATCGGACTAATGCTGCTGTTGGCGGAATCCCTGGCTCGTTGCACTGGCCTAACGGAATTTGCCCAGTCGTCTTTGATGTTGCCCCTTTGGGGGTTGGAACTGTTGGGACAAACGCCCGACCAGCCCGAATATCGCAGTTGGTTAGTGGCGATGGTGGTGGGGTTGGTGGCGACGGTGGCCCTCGTACCTCGCTGGCGACGAATGCCCAGCCAACGATCGCGCGCCTTGGTGGTGGCGATCGTGGGTGCTTTGACCCTGCGCTACATCGTTTGGCGGGTCACCATGACGCTGAATTTCAGCACGGTGGCCGATGGGCTGGCCAGTGGCTTGCTGTTGGTTTGTGAAATTGCCCTTTGGGTGAATAGTGGTTTGGATTTGGCGCTGATGTTGCGATCGGGCGATCGCCGGGCCGAAGCGGCCCGAGCCGCCGCGTTGGTCGCCACGGGCTATCAACCCACCGTGGATATTTGGATCCCCACCTATGGCGAGCCGGTGGACGTGTTGCGCCGCACGGTCATTGGCTGCCAAGCGCTGAACTACGGCCCCAAGCAAATCTATTCATTAGATGACGGACGGCGGCCTGAAGTGCGTGACCTGGCCCAAACCCTGGGCTGTCATTACCTGACGCGGGCGAATAACACCCATGCCAAGGCCGGTAATTTAAACCATGCCTTGGGTTGCACCCAGGGGGAATTAATCGTTTGTTTTGATGCGGACTTTGTACCCACTCGCAACTTTTTGCAACGAACGGTTGGGTTTTTCCATGATCCCTCGGTGGGTCTGGTGCAAACTCGCCAGCATTTCTTTAACCCAGATCCGATCGTTTATAACCTGGGGCTGGGCGATCGCTTCACCACAAACCGTGACGTGTTCAGCCGCTATATCCAATCGGTGCGGGACGGTGTGGGCGCAAGCATTTGCTATGGCTCGTCCTTTGTGGTGCGTCGCAGTGCCCTAGAGCAGGTGGGCGGCTTTGTCACCAGCAGTCTTTGCGAAGACTACTTCACGGGAATTGCCTTGATGTCCAGTGGCTACCAAATTCGCTACTTGAATGAGGCCTTGAGTGCGGGGCTGTCGCCTGAGAGCATGTCGGCTTACATTGCCCAACAGCAGCGCTGGGCAGCGGGAACCATGCAGGGCTTTTTCATTCCGGAAAATCCGCTGACCATTCGGGGGCTGACGTTGGTGCAGCGGTTGCACTATGCCCAAGGTTGGTTTTACTGGGGCTTGTCGCTCATTCGGCTGTTGTTTTTGATGGCTCCGTTGCCGATCGCCCTGCTGGGCATTTCGCCAATGCAGGCGGATGTGATGGAGTGGTTACTGTGGTTTTTGCCGCTTTACGTGGCCCATTTGGCCACCTGCAATTGGTTAAACCGGCGATCGTGTTCGGCCACCTTGGGCGATGTCTATGCGATTGTGAATTGCTTCCCGATCGCCCTCACGGTGTTGCACACGCTTTGGCGGCCCTTTGGCCGCGCCTTTCGGGTCACTCCCAAGGGCATTGCCCGCGATCGGGCGGTGTTCAACCCCATGCCGGGGCTGCCGCTGCTTGGCATTTGGGGGTTGACGGCCATGGCTTGGGGCTGGTCTTTGGCGCAGGTGTTGGGGTGGTTGCCCTTGCCAGCGGGCCAAAGCGGCGGTGAGCTGAATTTGGCTTGGTTGACCTATAACTTGCTGTTGGTGGGGGCGGCGGTTTTGGCTTCCGTGGATGCTCCGAAGCCAAATCGGCATGAGTGGTTCCGGCGCGATCGCCCGGGGTTGCTGCAACTAGCCGATCGCCCCTGGCCCATGGGAGTGACGCTGCGTCTGGCTTCCGAATCGGGAGCCATTGTGGCCCTCACCCGGTCGCCCCAACCCACACCGAAATCGGGGATTGGGGCCCGTTGGGCAACGGTGCGCCGGATCCTGTTGGGAGAAGCGCAACCATCCCCAGTGACCCAGACCGCTTCGATGCTTGCGGATTGCTCGCCGCTGAGTATCACCCCCGAGAACCCGGAGCAGGGGCAATTACACCTCATCGATCGCGCCTTTGGTCAGCCCTTGGTTTTGCCGGTGCGATTGCTCCAGCAGCCCGATCGCGATCCCCAAACCGAGGAAGCGCTTTTGGAAGTGGCCTGGGAACCCCTGACCCCGACCCAACAGCGGCAACTGGTGGAATGGCTCTATTGCCAGCCGGGCCAGTGGCAGTCTCGGGAATCGCCCGGGGAGTTGGCTTCCTTGGGGTTACTGTTGCGATCGAGCCTGTGGGCTTACCGACGACAACGCGATCGCCGGGCCCGTGAGGCGATCGTGCTGCCCTAGGGGTAATCAACGGTGATGATTCTCAAAATTTCCTCAAGCATCACTCTCCAAGAATCATTCCCCAAGAGTCATTCCCCAAGAATTTTTTCCCTAAAGTCCTTCTTCGACAATTACCACCGAAAAAATCACCACTGGAAAAATCACCACCGACGGATCGGCTCGAAAAGGCTCATGGCAAAATGCCTATAGCCTCAAGCCGTTTCTCAAGCTGTCTTTCGGGGATCGCCGTCATGATCGTTTTTTCCCACCATTCTTCCCAACTCTCACGATCAGCTCGATCGATCCTGTCCTGCGGTTTTCTGTCTTTGGGTTTTTTGCCTCGTGGTTTCGGGTTTTCCCGACTACGGGCCGCCGTGGGGGCGATCGCGCTCACGGCCCTGCTAATGGTGAGTGGGCTGGGGATCGCTGCTCCCGCTTGGGCTGCCAGCTCTGCCGCCATCCGGGCCATTGACGATGCGGAAGTGAGCAACCGCAACTTCGCCGGCCAAAACCTGGAGCGGGCTGAATTTGCCAGCGAAAACCTGGAGCAAGCCGACTTCCATGGGGCCAACTTGCGAGGAGCCGTTTTCAATGGCAGCAATCTCAGCGGCGCAAATCTGCAAGGCGTGGATTTCAGCAACGGAATTGGCTACCTGAGCAATTTCAACGGCGCGGATTTAACCGATGCGGTGCTGTCCGATGCGATGTTGCTGCGATCGACCTTCAAAGGGGCCAAGGTACAGGGAGCCGATTTTACCTACGCAGCGCTCGATCGCCTGCAAGCGGCCCGGCTCTGTGAATATGCGGCCGGCACCAATCCCCAAACCGGCGCAGATACTCGAGAATCGCTAGAATGCCCTTAGGGCAAATATCATTGGTTTTCCCCGCCAATTTCCCCCAGCGCTGGCCCCAAAGCGTCACTTCTGACCGATCGACCTCATGGGTACTGGTGTCAAAAATCACGCCTAGACCCTATCCCATGCGCTATAAATGCCATTGAGAGGAATGTCGCTGGATGCCATTGACTGGATGCCATTGACTGGTGTTTAGCTCATCGGACAGAGCCAGACCGCTGGGCGGGGAGCCAAACAGCTCAAAAGTGATGATTCCGACCGCCTCGCTCAGAATGTCGGTTAAGATTCGGAAGATTCAACCTCAACCAACCTAGACATTGAGATTCCCAACCGCCAACGGTGGGGAGGCTGTCTAATCACCATCAGGCAAACCTATCGGGGGCAACGCGATGAGCCGAGAACGCGATCGAGAAGAATGCCTTGAGAAGCTTGTGTGGGCGACTCAGGCATCGGGGCTGTCGATTGATCGGGCCCCGCTCGATAAGATTGCCGCCACGATCGTGCAAACCATGACCGGCCCGTGGCGCTATTTCCACACGCCGGAGCACATCTTTGAAGTGGGGGGCCATGAAGACCCGATCGAGGTGCTCTCGGCCCTGTTCCATGACTTGGTTTATGTTCAGGTCGATCGCAGCGTTAACTTCAACCTCAGTTACTTCATCACCCCCTTTGTGCGCGAAGAGGGAGAAGCTTTAATTATTCGCGATCAATCGGAACTGCTGGAAAAAGACCAAACCTTTGCGTTGGTCACCGATATTTTTGGCTTTGAACCGGGGCAAACCCTCTCTCCCTATGCCGGGATGAATGAGTATCTCAGTGCCCTGGCTGCCGGCAAAATTTTAGAAGACTATGCCCCCGCTGCCCTGATTGCCCAAATCACCGCCTGCATTGAGGGAACGATTCCATTTCGGCCCAAGAGTGCCGAGGGGTTCAGTAACTGTGATGTTCTGTATCAGCGCCTGAACTCGGTCAATGAAAAATATGATTTGGGGCTAGATGAGGCGTTAATTGAAAAAACCGTCAAGCGATCGGTGCGCTTGGCCAATCGGGATGTGGGCAGCTTTGCCAACCCCAGCGCCGCTCGGTTTTTGGACAACACCTGGAGCCTGCTGCCGGAAACCAACCACAATCTGAAGTTTTCCACCTCTTACACGGTCTATCAATACCGAGTTGCCCTCCAAAAAATGGAAGGCTTCATGAATTCTCTGCAACCGGAGCGCATTTTTCATCAGTTCCGCGATGAGCCAGATGATGCCACCTTTAATGCGCTGGTGGAACAGGCCCGCAGCAACTTGGAAATTGGTCGCCTTTATCTGGGCACAAAGCTATTTACGATCGCCTTTCTAGAGGCTCTGTCCATGCGCTTTGGCAAGGATATTCCCCTGTCAATGTTGATGGGTGAAATGCCGAGCGAAGGGTTTAACGTTTCCTCCTTGGCGGACTTTTTGCCCGCGCTGGATCATGTTTATTATCCCCGCAACACCATTGAAGAGGAGGTGTTGACCCTGGTGGAAGTGGGCCGGTTGCAGGATTTTGACTATGACATCAAAAACTCGCCCCTCACGACCTACATGGTGAAGGCCATGGGCTATGACGAAATGTCACGACTGCGCGATCGGGGCAAGGCCTTCTTTGCCGGTGAACTATCCGCCGAAGCCTTCATTGCGGAATGTCCCCAAAAGATCGTGGCGGACGTGACGGAGGGACTGGGCAAGCTTTTTGACAGCCGCAAGTCTGCCCTCAGTGGTCACAAGTTAGTGGCCGAAGTGCCTGCCTAGGAATGACCATTGAGCCGGTTGGGGGATGGGGGCGTGGTGGCACGGGTTTTCCAATTCGCTCTACTATTGAAGACGGTTCTAGCCTGTGCATCACCCATCCAACAGGTTAGGGTCGATCGCCCCTTCACCCCGTTTGAGTAACTGCCGCGCGTGACTGTTTCCCCCATTTCGCCCCAGGCCGGCTCAGTTTCGATCGCTCAAGGGCCGCCTCCTGCTGATGTTTTTGCCTTTGACCTCGATCGCTTTCAATTGGAAGCGATCGAGGCGTTGAATGCCAACAAGTCCGTGGTGGTTTGTGCCCCCACCGGTTCCGGCAAAACCCTGGTGGGTGAATATGCGATCTATCGCGCCCTCAGCCAAGGCAAACGGGTGTTTTACACCACGCCTCTCAAGGCCCTTTCCAATCAGAAATTCCGCGACTTTAAAGAGCAATTTGGCGAAGATCAAGCGGGGTTATTGACCGGGGATGTGTCCATTAACCGCGATGCCCCCGTGGTGGTGATGACCACGGAGATTTTTCGCAACATGCTCTATGGCACCCCGATCGGGCAAATCGGCACTTCCATGACCGATGTGCAAACGGTGGTGCTCGATGAATGCCACTACATGAACGACTCCCAGCGGGGAACCGTTTGGGAAGAGTCGATCATCTATTGCCCCTTTGAAATTCAATTGGTGGCCCTGTCGGCCACCGTGGCCAACAGCCAACAGCTCACGGATTGGCTGAATTATGTCCATGGGCCCACAGAGTTAATTTATTCCGACTTCCGCCCAGTGCCCTTGCGGTTCAGTTTTGGCAACTACAAAGGGCTGTTTCCGCTGCTGGATGACGAAGGCAAACGGCTGCACCCTCAGTTCAAGTCAGAGCGCCGGAACCGTCGCAAGCCCCGTGACCAGGTGAAGCGGGATCTGCGGGCCGAAACGCCGGATATTCCTTTTGTGTTGGCCCAACTCCAGCAGCGGGACATGCTCCCGGCCATTTATTTCATCTTCAGCCGCCGAGGGTGCGATCGTGCCGTGGCCAATGCGGCCGGCCTCTCCTTGGTGTCCGATCGCGAAGCCGCGCTGCTGAAAACCCGCATCGATAGTTTCTTGGTCAAAAATCCCGGCGCGGCCCGCGATGGCCAACTGGCCGCCCTCTATCGGGGGATTGCTGCTCACCATGCGGGAATTTTGCCCGCCTGGAAAAGCCTTGTTGAAGAGCTGTTCCAGGACGGCCTGATTAAGGTGGTGTTTGCCACGGAAACCCTGGCCGCCGGCATCAACATGCCCGCCCGCACCACGGTAATTTCCAGCCTGTCTAAGCGAACCGATCGGGGACATCGCCTGTTAAACGCCTCCGAGTTTTTGCAAATGGCTGGCCGAGCCGGTCGCCGGGGCAAAGACATTCAAGGCTATGTGGTGACCCTGCAAACGCCCTTTGAAGGAGCCAAGGAAGCGGCCCACCTGGCCACCTCCCAACCGGATCCCCTCGTTAGCCAGTTCACCCCCACCTATGGCATGGTGCTGAACCTGCTGCAAACCCACTCCCTAGAGGAAGCACGCAGCCTGGTGGAACGCAGCTTTGGCCAATATCTCTCCACCATTCATCTGATTCCCTACCAAGAGGAAGTGGAGG
The DNA here is from genome assembly GCF_014698135.1 of Limnothrix sp. FACHB-881. NCBI lineage: Bacteria > Bacillati > Cyanobacteriota > Cyanophyceae > Pseudanabaenales > Pseudanabaenaceae > Limnothrix > Limnothrix sp. FACHB-881. The sequence goes on along the minus strand of NZ_JACJSN010000025.1, from coordinate 24,415 downwards.
AACTGGCGACCGAGCTGGAGCAACTGCAAGCCCAAACGGCCGAGGTGGACTTGGCCCAAGTGGCCCAATACGAAAAGCTCAACCAGCGCCTCAAGGCCGAAGAACGGTTGTTGCGAACCTTGCAAGAACAAGCGGAGGTGGTGCGCGGCAAGGACTTGGCTCCCGCTTTGCAATTTGCCGTGGCGGGGACTGTCCTGGCTCTTAAGGGGCCGTCAATGCCGGTGAAGGAACCTTTGCCAGCGGTGTTGGTGCTGAAGGTGGCTGGCTCCGGGCGATTCCCCTATCTGGTTTGTTTGGGGATTGACAATGCTTGGCATGTGGTGAAAACCGAGGATGTGGCGGGCCTTTACGGTGAATTTCCGCGCATTTCAGCGGTCGATCGCCTGGAACCCCCGGTGGCTTTGCCCCTGCGACCTGGCCAGCACCTGGCCGGCGACGAAGAAACCCTGGCCATCATCCATCGAATTCCTGTGCTGCCCGATCCGGAGGATGCGCCGGAAGTGATTGAGCAGCGAGAACGGGTGGAAGCGGTGGCGGCCCAATTGGAAGAACATCCCGTTTCCCAATGGACTAATCGCAAGTACCTGTTCAAGGCGTTGCACAACTTGGATGCGTTGGCGGCCACTCTGGCGGAAAAACGCGGCCAGTTGGGGCGCATGTCTGAGCGCTATTGGCAGGAGTTCGTGAATTTGATTGAAATCCTGCAATATTTCGAGTGTTTGGACGAAAACCACAAGCCCACGGAATTGGGCCAGGCGATCGCCACGTTGCGCGGGGAAAATGAACTGTGGTTGGGGTTGGCTCTGATGTCTGGCGAGTTCGATCGCCTGGAGCCGCCCCAACTGGCCGCTGCCTGTGCTGCCCTGCTGATTGAAGAACCCCGCCCGGACACTTGGACGGACGCACTCCCCACGGATGGCGTGTTGGCCACCCTGGAAGATCTGAGCGATCAGCGGCGAGAACTGTTCAAGATTCAGCGGCGCTATCGGGTAATGTTGCCGATTTTGCTGGAAGACGAGCTGATCGGTTTGGTGGAGCAGTGGGCCTTGGGGGCGGAGTGGTCGGACTTGTCGGCCCGCACCAGCTTGGATGATGGGGATGTGGTGCGGATGGTGCGCCGAACGCTGGATTTGCTCTCCCAGGTGATTCATGTGCCCTATTTGGCGGGAGACTTGAAGGATCGGGCCAGCGAAGCGCGGGCCCTGCTCGATCGCTTCCCGGTTTCGGAAACGGTCGATTAAATCCTTGCGGGGTGGGGTCTGTTCATGGCCGTGTTGCGTCACACCAAAAAACGACTGAAACAGTGGCTGTTTCCCAAAGGCCGATCGCTCCGTTCCACAGTCCAATCCACGATTCAAGCCGCAGTTCAATCCACAACTCAAGTCACAACTCAATCCACTGGCCAACAATGGTTACCCCCCTTGTCCGGCGTGGTTTGGATTTTGACCCTGGGGCGCGTTTTGCTGCACCTGGGCACTGGCTTGGTCATGTTCTACGGAGCAATTTACTTTGTGGAACAGGTGGGTCTGTCGGCCACCGCCGTGGGCACGGCACTGGGGTTGGGTCAGTTGTCGGGGGTGCTGGGCCGGGTGGCCAGCGGTTCTTGGTCTGATTCGCCCCGGGTGGGCCGGCGCAATGTGTTGCTGTTGTCGGCGGTGGCTTCGGCCCTGGGAGATGGGGTGTTGGGGTTTGCGGCGGGGTTTCCGTTGCTGATTGTGGGCAATCTGCTGATGGGCTTGGGCGTGGGGCTATATTGGCCGGCCATGGAGGCGTTGGTGGCAGACTTTACCCCGGAAGAACATCGGCGGGAAGCCTTTGCGGTCACGCGGCTGGCGGATGTGGTGGGGTTGGGCTTGGGTACGGCGATCGGGGGATTGCTGGTGGGCCAAACGGGTCTCTATCGGTTGCTGTTTTTGGGCGATGCCCTGTCTTTTGTGCTGTTTGCGGTGGCGGTGGTGGCCCTGGTTCCCGATCGCCGGCCCGCAGTCCAAACGGCGATCGGCCATTGGGCCGGCTGGCGCAAAACCCTGAGCGATCGACTCCTCGGCCTGTTTGTGATTGCTAATATTTTGTTCACCACCTATTTGGCCCAGGTGGAAGCCACCTTGCCCCTTTATCTCAAACGGATCGTGGGCTTGGCTCCCGCGCAAATTGGCGTGCTGTTCTCGGGGCATATTATTTTGGCCGCCGTGACCCAACTGCCCATGTCCCGGCTGCTGCGCCCCTATGGCCATGCCCGATCGCTGGCGATCGCCGCTGGGCTATTTGGGGCGGGCTTTGTCGCCGTTTGGTGGATTCAGCCCGGAGCCTGGGCCCTGGCCGGGGCGATCGGGGCCTTGGCCCTGTTGTCCCTGGCCATGGTGGCCTATACGCCCTCTGGCTCGGCCCTGGTGGTGGATTTGGCTCCGGAATCCCTGCGCGGCACTTACCTTTCGATTAATTCCCTCTGTTGGGCCGTGGGCTATGCGGTGGGGCCGCCGTTGGGTGGGTTGGCCCTGGATGCCACCCCAGCGATCGCCCGGGGATTCTGGATTTGGCCCGTGTTGAGTGTGGGACTGGTGTTGGGCTTGCTGCACTGGCTCGATCGCCTGCTCGATCGACACCTGAACCGGGCATCCTCAACTTAGGATCAGTGGGAAAAGGATTCGGCAAGAAAAATCACCGCCCATCAACTTCCGTTGCAGACTTGAACAAAAATGTCACAATAGGGCCAGATTGTTGAGCAATGTTCGTTAATTTCCGTTAGTGCTTCTATTTGTGCTTCCGTTGGTGCTATCCCACTCGATCGGGAATGCGTGCAAATTCATTCACCGTCCCCTCAACTGCCCTTTGCACCTTTCCAGTCCCGTTCTGGGTAATTCTTGAATCACCAACCGTTGCAATGTGCGGCAGATCGTTGTTGCATAAGGTTGCAGGTGAACTCAACAACATCGTTAACGCCAACCAGAACGCTAACCAGCATTTCTGTAGGATTCTCCAAGAGTCCGATCGTCCTTCCGACTGAATCGACGCTATGGTTTTTAACCCCGAAACGGCTGACTGGTTTGATGACGCATCGAATGACGATCGCGTCAATCCGCTGCTGCAATACCTCCAGCGTCAATCGCCGGAAGTGTTGGCCCGTGTGGCCCGGGCGGTGACCCCTGATGTGAAGCAAATTGTTTCCCAAAATGTTCAAGGCTTGGTCGGTTCCTTGCCCGGTGAACATTTCAGCATCCAAATCGTGACCGATCGAGAAAACCTGGCCGGATTGTTGGCCTCGGCCATGATGACGGGCTATTTTTTACGGCAAATGGAACAGCGAATGCAGATGGAAGATGCCCTGCATGATGTGGCTTCCTTGGGGGATGATTAGCCCCCGAAGGTAGGCTGATGGTTTCGGCCAGTGCCTATGCCTAATCCCAACGAGGGGATGCAGCCTCTTGGCCGAATTTTGCCACCGCAACGGATATTGCTTGATTGCCCATGGATGCACCCAGTTTTCATGAATGTCGCCATCCGATCGTTCAATCACTCAATCAATACAGTGATTCAGAATTATTGGACTTATTTAAACGCTATCCCGACTCCGGCCGCTATTTTGTAGCCTTGTTTTGTCGCTATAGCCCGATCGTCTATTCCCTGGTACAACATTCTGCTCCGTCTGATGCCCAGGCGGATTATTTATTTGCCCAAATTTGGTTCCGAATTTTTCGTGAATTACCCACTTTAGATCTGGAACGGGCGCGAGCGACTCGCATCGATCGCGCCGATGAATTTACCTTGCAAAACTGGCTCATTAACATGACTGCTTTGATGGTGAATCAGGCGGAATTGCCCCCTGTGGAATCCATTCACTATTCCTTGACGGCCGCCCCGCCGCCCCTTTGGTGCTACCTGCAATCGGCGCTCGATCGGCAAGATCCCACGGCGCGTTTGATGGTGTTGATGGCCCAAACCCTGCATTGGAGCGAGCCACGGATCGCCGCCTATTTGCAAGCGGAAGGGGAATCCTTGTCGCCGGCCGCCGTTCGGGCCAAGTTGCGCCAAAGTTACCGCGCCTTGGAATCAGCCTTGCCGCCGGATATTCGGGCGATTTATTTGGGTGAATCCTTTGATGGGCCCGGCGCAGGAGAAGCGGAAACGGCCTTAAATTAAGACTCTGAACCAACGGCGCTCAACTCAAGACTAAAGCGCAGGATTCTGAAAACCTAAGAGGGTGTCTAACAAGCATCTTGTGGCACAGGTCAAGCACCGATAGTTGTGGGGGCAAGGGGCTTAAGCCCCTTATTTGTGTCGATCGCTAGGGTTTACTGAGTAGCAATTTTGGCTGTTCAAACGGCCTCTAAGGCTCAAGGCTCAAAATTCAAAGCTCAAGATTCAAGGCTCAAGATTCAAGAATCAAGGCCCAAAAAGAACCAAAACTCCGAGGTGAAAACCTGGGGGACAATTTGCGGGCGAAGCTGATTGGTTCAACAAATTCCTCCAAAGAATTCCTATATCAGGATGGTCTAATTTATGGCTGGCTCCAATCGATCGAACTTGAAAATTTTAGGCAGTTATTTACGACCCTATTGGAAAAAAACCTCGATCGGGATTGGCACATTACTGTTGGTGAATGTGTTGGGGGTTTATATTCCCCTATTGATTCGGAATGGAATTGATGAATTGCAAGCGAGCTTCTCGTTCGATCGCGTCTTTGCCTTTGCCGTGACCGTGATGGTTTTGGCCTCGGTGATGTGGGTGATTCGGATGGTGTCGCGGGTGCTGGTGTTTGGGGTGGGTCGTCAGGTGGAATTTGACCTGAAACAACGCATTTTTCAACATCTATTGACCCTGGAGCCGGCCTATTTTGCGGTGAACACGGCCGGAGATCTCATTAACCGCACCACCAGCGACGTGGACAACATTCGTCGGTTAATGGGGTTCGCCGTTTTAAGCTTGGCCAATACCCTATTTGCCTATGCGTTAACCCTGCCCATTATGCTCAGCATCAACGTGCGGTTAACGCTGTTGGCTCTGTTGGTTTATCCCTTGATGTTGGTGTTGGTGCAGTTGTTTGCCAATCAGTTGCGAACCCAACAGTTGGAAGTACAAGAACGGCTCTCGGAAATGAGCGACCTCATTCAAGAGGATATGAGCGGCATTTCTCCGATCAAAATCTATGCCCAAGAGGAGAATGAGCGGCAAGCTTTTCGGCGGGTTAATGATCAGTTGCTGCGGGTGAATTTGAGCTTTGCCAAAACCCGCAGTGTGCTGTTTCCCCTGCTGGGTGGGCTGGCGAGTGTCAGCTTGCTGGTGCTGTTGTGGTTTGGTTCCGATGCGATCGCCCAGGGGGAACTGTCGATCGGGAATTTTGTGGCGCTGCTGATTTATGTGGAGCGATTGGTTTTCCCCACGGCGCTTTTGGGTTTCACGATCAGCACCTATCAACGGGGCGAAGTCAGCATCAATCGTGTGGAAGCGATTTTGCAAACGGAACCGAAGATTATCGACAACAGCGAATCGATCGCCCTGCCGCTGGATCAAGTGGTGGGCCACCTCAAAGCCACCCACCTCAGCTACGGCTATCCGGGGAGCGATCGGCTGGCCTTGAACGATCTGAACTTCGAGATTAAACCGGGGGAAATGGTGGCGATCGTGGGCCCCGTGGGTTGCGGCAAATCCACGTTGGCCAATGCCCTGCCGCGCCTGCTGGATCTGAAGCCGGGGCAACTGTGGCTGGATGGAATTGACATTACCCAACTGCGAATCCAAGACCTGCGCGGGGCGATCGCCTATGTGCCCCAAGATAGTTTTCTGTTCAGCACCTCGATCGCCAATAACATTCGCTACGGCAATCCCGCGATCGACCTGGGGGCCGTGGAAGCCGCCGCCGACACCAGCCAAATTCGCAACGAAATCCTCACCTTCCCCCAGCAATACGAAACGGTGGTGGGCGAACGGGGCATCACCCTTTCCGGCGGCCAACGCCAGCGCACCGCCCTGGCCCGCGCCCTGTTGATCAGTTCCCCAATTTTGATTTTGGATGATGCCCTATCGAGCGTGGATAACAAAACCGCCACAGAAATTTTGCGCAATCTGACGGACGGAACCGCCAAGAAAACCGTGATTTTTATTTCCCATCAAATGTCCGCCGCCGCCACTGCCGATCGGATTTTAGTAATGGATCAAGGCTCCATTGTGGATATGGGAACCCACGATGAATTGCTCTCGCGTCCGGGGCTATATCGTGACCTTTGGAACCAACACACCCTAGAAACAATGTTGGTTGCTTAGGGGCTGTTATCAACTGTTTGCTTGCGAACAAACCGCCCCTAAACACTTGGGAATTCATTGGGAATTCATTGGGAATTCATGCCGGATTTTGAAGCATTTTGTGTTGCCTTGGGCCAGCGATCGCGCTTGGCCTTTTTGCTTAATCACCCCAGCAATCGGGCCATGATTGAGCAAGCTTGGTGGCCTTTGGCCTTGGAGTTAGGGCAATTACGCGCCCAGAGCGATCGCCCGATCGTGTTGGGAATTTTGGGTGTGCAAGGCGCAGGAAAGACCACCCTTTGTGAAGCGATGGCGGTGGCTTTGGAGCTGCTGGGGTGGCGAACCCTCAGTTGGTCGATCGATGACCTCTACAAAACCTATGCCGATCGGCAACGGTTGCAAGCACAGGATTCTCGGCTCATTTGGCGGGGGCCGCCGGGAACCCATGATGTTGATCTGGGGCTGGAAACGTTACGGGCCTTGCGATCGCCCCAATCTTCTACCATAGCCATTCCGCGATTCGATAAATCCTGCCATGGGGGACAGGGCGATCGCGTGGCGGCGGAGATGATTCAGCCGGTCGATATTGTGTTGTTTGAAGGGTGGTTTGTGGGAGTGAAGCCGATTGATTTCACAACCCTTGTTGATTGGCCAGCACCCATTTTTTCGGAAGCTGATCGCGCCTTTGCCCAGGATTGCAATCAACGATTACGGGACTATTTACCCCTTTGGGAATGGTGCGATCGGCTCTTGATTTTGAAACCCACCGATTACCACTTTTCAAAACAGTGGCGACAGCAAGCCGAGCGCGATCGAATTGCCGCCGGAGGGCAGGGGCTGAGTGAGGCGGAAATTTCTGATTTTGTGGATTACTTTTGGAAAGCTTTGCACCCGAAGCTATTTGTTGATCCGTTGCTAGCCGCCGGGGTTGCCGATTGGGTGTTTGAATTTGGAATCGATCGACAGTTAACCCGAGTTACCCGATCGCCCGGAAGCTACCTGAATTTTGGTCACCCAATAGCCTAATCCCCCAATAGCCTAATCCCCCAATAGCCTAATCCCCCAATAGCCTAATCCCCCAATAGCCTAATCAACTGATACCATCAAGGCTCCCATCCTGCATTTAAGCCACCATGCGACCCCTTGAGGATTTGTGCGCGATCGCCCGTCAAGCCGCCTGGGCCGCCAGCGACGTGCTGCGGGCCTATTACCGAGGCGATCAGTTGGCGATTGAAGACCAAGGCGACGGGCCCGTCACAGCCGCCGACCTGGCCGCCAATCAAACCATCCTCAGTCATTTGCAGCAGGAATTGGGGAACGCCGAGTTTGGCTACCTCAGCGAAGAAACCTATAAATCAGAAGGCATTCCAGCCGATCGAGATTGGATTTGGATCATCGATCCCCTGGATGGAACCAAGGACTTTATTCAAAAAACCGGCGAATATGCCATTCACCTGGCGCTGGTTTATCAAGGACGGCCGGAACTGGCGATCGTGGCTTGTCCGGAGGCGGAACGGTTGTATGCGGCCGTGAAAGGGTCGGGAACGGTGGCGTTCGATCGCGCTGGCCAAACCCGATCGCCCCGGGTGTCGGCCTGTGCCCAACTGTCGGAGCTGACCGTGGTGGTCAGTCGATCGCACCGAGACCAGCGGTTTAACCAATTGCTGGCCGCTCTGCCCTGCCAAAATCAGCACGCCGTGGGTAGCGTTGGGGGCAAGATTGCCGCGATCGTGGAGCAAAAAGCAGATTTGTACCTCTCCCTTTCGGGCAAATCGGCCCCCAAGGATTGGGACATGGCGGCCCCGGAATTGATCTTGACGGAAGCGGGCGGCCAGTTCACCCACTTTGACGGCCAACCCCTGCGCTATGCCACAGGCGATCTGAACCAGTGGGGCGGCCGCATTGCCAGCAACGGCCCCAACCATCGGGAACTCTGCCAAATCCTGCAAACGGAACTGGCCCGTCTGCCTTGAGAGGATGTCTGAAAAGCCAAAATTGCCACCCTGTAAGCTCCAGCGATCAATGCAGACAAGAGGCTTAAGCCCCTTGCCCCCACGGCAATTGATGCTTGGCCCATCCTGAAAGATGCTGCCCAGACATCCTCGGAGAGGGGGGTTGATCAACGGATCATCCCTAAGCGCTGCGGCGCAATCTTCATGGATCGTTAACATTCCCTTGGCAAGGGGTTAAACGGTCGCCGTTAGCCTGAGTTGGTGTGGGGCACTACAGTTTTGACCCAGTTATTGCAGAGGCTATTGACAAGCTGAGACCTCCAGCCTCGCAATCACTAGGGTTTTGCCGATGATTTGGTTATTGCTTATTGAAAATTAATGTCAATTGATCAAAAACTGATACGATCTCAATTGGCAGTCATCGAGCACAGATCATTCAAGTCCCAACTCCCAAGACTCAGCACCCGCAATTTGCGTCCTGGGATCGCACTCCATCGCCCTCTGCTTCCCCTCCCATGCCCAAAATGATCCGATCGACCCTGGCCAGTAGCACCGACCTGGAACTGCGCCGGTTGCTCGAAGCCCAATACCGCAGCCAAAACCTCGAATCTTTTCGCACCAACCAAACCATTCCCCTCCAACCCGATCGCCTCTGGGTTGTCTATCGCGGGGCCGTGGCCCTCGAAACCCTGCTGCCGGACGGTTCCGAAGCAATTTTGGGCTTTGCGAGCACGGGGACATTTTTTGGACAGGTTCTGAGCGCGGTGAATCCTTACCGGGCCTCGGCCTTGGCTCCCACAGATCTGTTGCCCCTCTCGATCGACCAGGTGCAACGATCCCCGATCCTGGCCCGTAACCTGCTGTTCCATGCCCTGCGCCGTTTGGATCAGGCCAGCGATTTGAAATCCTTGCTCACCCTGAAGCGCGCCGATGAGCGCCTTTGGCAATTGCTGCAACTGCTCGATCGGGAATTTGGGCAGCCCCTTGGCTCAGCGCGTCGTTTGAACTTGCGCCTCACCCATCGGCAATTGGCCAGCGCCGCCCAAACCACCCGGGTCACCGTGACTCGGCTGTTGCAACTGTTCCAAGCCCAAGGCCGAATCGAGATTGATGCCGATCGACACCTTTGGTTTCCCGCCGGAGGCAAGAATTCGCCTGATGCCCGCGGCCTTTGATACCAGAAGCCTTTGATGCCAGAGGTCTTGGAGACCAAAGGCCTTTGGGAACCTGCCAAAAATTCGGGGTGAAAATTCGTTAGAATGCTTGCGCCAATTGAATGTTGAATTGTGCGCTCCATCCGCCTGAAGATTCCATGCCCAAACAACGCAAGAAAGCCGACTTTCCCACCAAAGTTTGTGTCGTTTGTGGTTTGTCGTTCACCTGGCGCAAAAAATGGGCAGACTGCTGGGACGAAGTGAAATACTGCTCCGATCGCTGTCGTCGCCGCAAAAATCAAGCCGATCGCCCCGAGTCTGCCTCCTGAACCGTTGCCCAATCAATAATCTTGACAATCAATAATCTTGACAATCAACAACCTTGACAATCAACAACCCTTCAACAACCTTTCAACGGAATTTGAAGTGATTATTTGATCATTTGAAGTGATTGATTGGATTCAGGCTATTGGGTTCAGGGTGAATCAAAACCAGCGAATAGCCCCTTCCACAAAGTCCAACCCCAAAATCGAATGGCCTTGGGGATTCAGCAGAGGACTGTAACAGGCGATCGATCCTTGGCCGGGCTGGATTGACCAAACCACGCCGCTCACGCCGGACTTGGTGGGCCAGCCCACGTGCGCCATCCAGGTTTCCGAATCTTGGTAGAGACCCCCCACAGCGATCGCCCCTAGGGTTTGCTGCACCAATTCAGCCCATTGGGACGGCGGGTTGGCAAACCAACAGCCCAAAGCCGCCAACTCAGGCATCGTGATCCCCAGGCAACAAAGCCGGTTGTAAATCTCCAGGGCAATTTCCGGCTCTGCCACCCGGCCAGAATCCACCAAGGTTTGCACCAAAGCACGATTGCGGCCGTTGGGCAGGCTTTGCACCGAAGCCAGCACCGTTTCATTCACGGGCATGAGGCAGCCCGTTTCCCGATATAACCAAGCTTGGAACCGCCGCACCCGATCGCGTGCGGTGGTTCCAGGCAGGGCCCCCGCCAGGGCCAGGGCCCCACTGTTGAGCATGGGATTGCGGGGATGGCCCGCATCTTCCAGCAGTTGATCCAAGTCGTTATAGGCCTTGGCGGATGGTTGACAGCCCACCAAGCCGCTCACAGCCTCGGGGCCCAGAAGCGCAAGGGCATAAAACAACAGCAGGGGTTTCATCACACTCATCAACACCACCCGCCGCCCCGGGGGCGATCGATCCCAACTGCGGCCATCCACGGCCTGCACGGCGGCCGCAAACTCTTGCGGATTGGCCTTTGCCAAAGCGGGCACGTAATCTGGCAAGTAGCCACTAATGCCCGATCGGGTTCCTTGTCGAGCCAGATCATCCAACAACAACCGAGATGTTGCGATTAGTCCAGTCATGTCGCCTGCATCGCCTTGGGCCGGCATACAGAAAGCAGCCACCAGCCCTGCTAATACTCTAGAGAAGGCCAGGGAGCCTGATAAGCAATTGTGATCAAGTGATGAGGTTTCTTATCGATCGCTGATTGAACACTTACCGGGAACTCCCGCTCTCTTTGAACTTTTCTGTGATTTTGTTGAAGTTCTCATCGGGAGCGTCACCATTCCCGGTGGGATCGGCCACACTGGAAGCACATTTCCCGGCCCAACCGAGAGGGCGGGACACTCGCAACGCTCTCAGCGAGAAGTGATCATGGCTCAGACCTTGCTTGAACAATTACGCACAATGACGATCGTGGTGGCCGATACCGGCGACATTCAGGCGATCGAACGACTCAAGCCCCGCGATGCCACAACGAACCCTTCATTGATCACCGCTGCGGCCCAAATGCCGCAATACCAGGAAATTGTGGATCAAACCCTGCTGGAGGCCCGCACCGAAAAGGGCAAGCAAGCCAGCGCGGAGGAGGTGGCCTCCCTGGCCTTTGAGCGCTTGGCAGTGGCCTTTGGTAAAAAGATTTTGCAAATTATTCCCGGTCGGGTCTCCACGGAGGTCGATGCGCGCCTGTCCTATGACACGGAAGCAACGATCGCCAAGGGTCGCTATCTGATTTCGGAGTACGAAAAAGCCGGTGTTTCACGCGATCGAATTCTGATCAAAATTGCCGCCACTTGGGAAGGCATTCGCGCCGCCGAAGTGTTGGAAAAAGAAGGCATTCACTGTAATCTCACCCTGTTGTTTGGGTTGCACCAGGCGATCGCCTGTGCAGAGGCGGGCGTGACCCTCATTTCGCCCTTCGTGGGTCGAATTTTGGATTGGTACAAGAAAAAGACCGGTCGCGATTCGTTTCCAGCCCCAGAGGATCCCGGTGTGTTGTCCGTCACGCGGATTTACAACTACTACAAAACCTTCGGCCACAAAACGGAGGTGATGGGGGCGAGTTTCCGCAACATGGGCGAAATTGTGGAACTGGCCGGTTGTGATTTGCTGACGATTTCGCCGGCCCTTTTGGACGAGCTGGAAAGCAATCAGGGCGAGCTAGTGCGCAAGCTGAGTCCTGACTTGGCCGGTGCAGAGCCGATCGAAAAAATCGAGATGAATCGCGAAGTTTTCGATCAAATGCACCAAGACGATCCAATGGCTTCCGAAAAGCTCACGGAGGGGATTGAAGGCTTCTCGAAAGCGCTGGAATCTCTGGAGTTGCTGTTAAAAAATCGTCTGGCTCAACTGGAAGGCCAAGAAGCCCTCAGCCATGCGGCCGATGACATTTTCCATGTTTACGACTTGGATGGGGATGGCTTCATTACCCGTGAAGAATGGGCTGGGAGCGATGCGGTTTTTGATGCCCTAGATTCCAACCGAGATGGCAAAATCACCCCCGCTGAAATGGCGGCCGGTCTTGGGGCAGCCTATCACCACCACTTGGTAGGTGTTTAGGGCCTGATTTGGGTCACGGCTTCAAGATTCTCCAGTGGGGAATCTGAGGAACTGACGAAGGATTTTTAAGGATCTAGTCAGGATCTAGTGAAGGCGGCGAATGCGGATCCGATCGAGTCGGGCCCCATTGGCCGCTTCAATTTCAAATTCCAAACCGTTGTAACGAAAGCTTTCGCCCACTTGGGGAATTCGTTGCAGGTGGCAGAGCACAAACCCGGCCAAGGTTTGGTAATCGTCGGCTTCCGGCAGGGTTAGCCCCAGACGGCCATTCACCTCGTCGATCGTGATTTGGGCGGGCACGCAGGCGGTTTGTTCGTCGATCGCCTCGATCGAGCTGTCGTCGGCGGCCAGGGGCCCCACAATTTCCTCCGCCACATCAGTGAGCGTGACCAAACCCGCCGTGTTGCCAAATTCATCCACCACGATCGCCATGGGTTGTCCCGATCGCCGGAGCGATCGCAGCAAGTCCGCCGTATTGGCAAATTCCGGCACAAAACAGGCGGGCTGAATCCAAGCGCTCAGGGGCGTATCCAGGCTCAATTCCCCAGCGGCCAGGGGCGTGGCTAAATCTTTAAACCGCACCATTCCCACAATGTCATCGATCGAGTCACCCATCACCGGGTAACGCAGGTGGCCGGTTTGGCCCACGGCCGCCAGCAAATCCGTCACGGAATCCGACTGCTCCAGCACCACCATCTGGGTGCGGGGAATCATCACATCCCGGGCCGTCACGGCTCGAAAGGTCAGAACATTTTGCAGCAGGCGGCGCTCATCGGCTTCCAAGTCCGGGGACTCTGTGGAATTCCCAACAATTTGTTGCAACTCCGAAAGGGCGATCGGGCTGGCCCAATGGCGATCGCTGGGCCGCAACCCCAAGGCCCGCAACACCCACCGTGTGGAGCGCTCCAAAAACCAAACGATCGGCTGTAAAAATCGCCCGATCGTGACGCTGGGCGGCCCCAACACCAAGGCCACCTGTTCCGCATGACGCAGGGCGATCGATTTGGGGCCCAATTCCCCAAACACGATTTGCAGATAGGCCACCAACAGGAACGCGGTTCCCACGGCCACCGCCTGCACCAAGGGGCGATCGGCCGCAGCGGGCCAGTAGTGAATTGCGCCGCTGATCAAGGGTGCGGCCAAAACCGACTGACCCAACCAACCCAGGGTGAGGGCCGCCAGGGTGATCCCCAACTGGGTTGTGGACAGCAACCGATCGACATGTTGTTGCAAATACTGGACGCTGCGAGCCGCTGGATCCCCACCCGCAACGAGTTGATCAATGCGCGATCGCCGCACAGCCACCATGGAAAACTCTGCCGCCACAAAGAACGCATTCAGCGTGATGGGCAACAGCAGCACCCACAAGCTCAACGTCCAGCCTTGACTATCCACCGCTACTAGATTCCGTTTAATTGAGTTTGATTGAGTTTGCTTGATCCTGGTTAAGTTTGCTGGATTTTGCGGAATTTTGCTGGGTTCTATTCAGAAACCAAGACTCGGCCATCTTGCTGGCAGGGATTTCTCAAAAGGAATTTCTCAATCAAATCTATCAATCCGATCTTGAAATCAATGGCTGATGGAGCTGTGGCCAAGGGCGATCGGCCCTAACGCACGGGAATGCCCTGAATTTGAAGCTGTAATTGCTGATCGGGATAATCGGTCAGGGACAGTTGCAACGACTTCACGCCATCCAGCAACACCGTTGGCACGATCGCCTTGCCCCGAACGGTGGCTCCGTCGGCCGGTAACTCACTGGGCAAATCTTCCACGATCGCGCTCAGGGGATCGCCCCGATCGTCCGCCATTTCCAAAAAGCTATAGAGAAACTGCACCGCCCGATCGCCCTGATTGCGCAGCGTCAACTCCAGCACCAACGAATCGCCCACCCGGCTGGCTCCCACCACCGTCAGGGTCACACCTTCCGCCTTGGCCGAAATGGGCAACTTGGCCACCGCCGTTTGTGACAAAGGCTTGGCCTGAGGTTGAGTTTGGGTCAAGGCCGGATCCACCGGCTTGGGCGGCGCATTGCCCACGGGAGCCGTTTGGGTGATGGCCTTGGTTTTGGCCAGCAACTGTTGCTCATTCAGCAGTTTTAGGGGAGCCGGTTCCGGTCGCTTGCCGCCTCGTCCTGAGGAGTCCGCCGTGGGGCGAAAGTCCGGCTGCACAATGCCCTTCAGCGCCTCCCGTCCAAGGTTGTAGCCCCAGGAGGTGCTGGCGATGCCCGTGCCCGCCATCAATAACAACAACAGAATGGTCAAACCAGCGCTGGGATTCACGGCAGTTGATGAAGATTACTTGAGAGAGGTTGAGAGATCCAGAACAGATGGCGGCTGGCTGATCACTCAAGCCATTCAAACTCTATCCAAGAATATTGCCCAAACTAGCGGCCAATGGCAAAATTAATGACGAGTGTAAACTCACACGACTCTCCAAAAGCGATAGACCGCCCCCACAACCTATCGCTGAGCATTGAGTCTCCGACATTTTCCAGGGTTGGCCGAGCGGTTTAGGCAGCGAACTCATAATTCGCCTCAGACAGGTTCAACTCCTGTACCCTGGATTGTTTTACGATCGAACCGACTTGATCAAGCCAAATCGATCGAGCTGGCTCACTCGAACCGGCCTGATTGAACTGTCTTGCTTGAACGGGCTTGATTGAACCGGCTTGAATTGAATGTGACTGTCTGAAATTGCTGCGTGAACCCAAGGTTGAGGCGAAGGTTGGAGCTATGGTAGCAAGTGCGATCGGGACGGCCCAAACCACCGACAAGAACGACCCATTAACCTGGAATTTAGCCGATTTATACGAGGGATTTGATGATCCCCGCTATGAGGCTGATTTGCACTGGGTGAGCGATCGAGCAGAGAATTTTCGGATTACTTACCGCGATCGCGTGGCCTCGCTGACAGCGCAGGAGTTGGCCCAGGCTTTGGAAGAACTAGAAGGCATCTACCAAGCGGTGGGCTATCTTTGGAGCTTTCCCTCGCTCACCTTTGCGGCCAACACCCGAGACACCACCGCCCAAGGGGAGGTCGATCGGATCCAAACGGCCTTGACCACCGTGAATAACGAGCTGGTCTTTTTTGACTTGGAACTTCAGGCCATGAGTGCCGACCACTTGGCGGAGTTGCGACAGGCCCCAGAACTGCGGCTTTATGCCCATTACCTGGAATCCGTGGGGCGATTTGCGCCGTTTCGGTTGCCGGAAGTGGTGGAACAAACGCGCAACCGAGACAGCCTGACTGGGCGGCAGGCCTTTATTCAGTTGCGATCGATCCACTTGGGCGAACAGACCTACACCCCCGTCACCACGGCCGATGGCAAAACCGCCACCACGGAAGCCGAACTTTCGGCTCTGTTGTTTCAGGGCGATCGCACCGTGCGCGAACAGGCCTATCACTCGGTGCGAGTCGTCAGCCAACAGCACAACACCCTCTATGCCTACATCCTGAGCACGATCGCCCAGGATCACGCGATCGAGAACCAAATGCGCGGCTATCGATCGACCCTGGAAAAACAGTTAATTAGCGACGAAGTGCCCGAAGGGGTGTTTTGGGCCGTGATGAATGGCACGCGCGATCGCACCGAAATTTGGCAAAACTATTACCGCATCAAAGCAAAAGCCACCGGAGCCGCCATTCGCACCTGTGATGTTTATGCCCCCTGGAGCACCGAACCGATCGCCCCGCTCCCGTTCTCAGAAGGCACTCAAATCTTGCTGGCGGCCCTGGAACAATTCGACACCACCTATGCCCGCCGGGCCGAAGAGTTTTTCCTAAACCGTTGGGTTGATGCTGCCGTGCGGCCGGGCAAACGAGGCGGCGCATTTTGCAACTACACCCACGGCAAACATAGCTATTTGTTTTTGTCCTACACCGACGATTACAGCTCTCTATTTACCTTGGCCCATGAGATGGGTCATGGCTTGCACTTTGCCTGGATTGACGATCATCAACGCTATTTCAATAGCAATCCACCTTTGGTGTTGGCGGAAGTGGCTTCCACCTTTAATGAACTGCTGCTGTTGGACTATTTGCTCGATCGCCATTCCGATCCGAATATGCAGCGCAGTTTAATTACGCGCCAGCTAGAAGATCAATTGAGTTTGCTCTTCCGACAAACCACCATCAGCCGCTTGGAATTGGCCCTGCACGATCGAGCCGAAAAGGGGCGATTTGATGCTGAATTTTTGAATGAAGTTTGGGATAGTCTCTACCGAGATCTATGTGGCGATGCGGTTGAAATTCTGCCAGAGCACCAATACGACTGGGCCCGAATTGGTCACATTTTCTTCAAGCCCTTTTACTGCTATCAATACGCCGCTTCGGACATCGTGAGCCTGGCTTGCTATCAACAATATCGCCAGCGAGGCCGAGATTTTGTACCCGGCTATTTACAACTGCTGGCCAGTGGGGGCAGCGAAAACCAAATGGCCGCCCTTAAGCATTATGTGGGTGTGGATTTGGAAGACCCGGCAACCATTTCCCAAGCGCTAGATTATGTGGCGAATTTGGTCGATCGCCTGGCCAGCACCGTGCCCTAGCGGAAGGCTGCCCAATCATTCAGGCTGAAGTTGACCGGGGTTGGATTCTATTGGTTAAGCTCCGATGGAGAATTCGATTGATGCCAAGGAGCAAACCAGGGCAACAATGCCAACCCCGGCAGCGCCGCCCCGATCGTGAGCAAAAAGAAGCCAGGCCAACCCAACTGTTGGGCTAAAGCACCGGAAGGAGCCGAAAACAAATCACGACTCACAGCCATCAAACTGGACAGCAAAGCATATTGGGTGGCGGAAAAACGAGCATTACAAAGACTCATCAAAAATGCCGTAAATCCTGCTGTTGCTAATCCACCGCAGAAATTTTCCACATTAATCGCTAACACCATGGCGGTAGCATTTTTCCCCACCCAAGCCAAAATTAAATAGGCAACATTGCTCAGGGCTTGTAATCCACCAAAGACCCAGAGCGATCGCCCAATGCCAATTTGACTGAGAATTGCACCGCCCGTTAAGGAGCCGACAATGGTGGCAATCAAGCCCATCACCCCTTGAATAGCGCCCACTTCCGTTTGGCTAAAGCCCGTTTGCAACAAAAAGGGCAGGGCCATGTTGTTCACCATCGAATCGCCCAAGCGATAGAGCACAATAAAGGCCAAAATGGCCAAGCCCCGCTGCCAATGGTAGCGATCGAGGAAATCCTTAAAAGGTAACCAAACGGCCTCCGACAAGCTGGCGGGTGGTTGTTGGGGGGCTGTGGGTTCTGGGGCCAGCCAACTCAACAGAATGCAGCCCGCCATCAAGACCGCCATCATGCTGTAGGTAACCGGCCAGGTGAAGCGATCGGCCAGCACCAGCGCTGCTCCGCCCGCAATGAGCAGCGCCCCGCGATAGCCCAACACGAAGATGGCCGCTCCGGCTCCCATTTCCCGAGGAGTCAACACATCTGTGCGATAGGCATCGGCGGCAATGTCCTGGGTGGCGCTGAGCAGGGCCACCAACACCGCCGCGATCGCCACCCCCTGTAGCCCCTGCTGGGGATTTTGCAACCCTAATGCCAACAGGGCCAGGGCGATCGCCCCTTGGCTGAGGGCCAACCAACCCCGCCGCCGCCCAAAAAACGGCGGCACAAATCGATCGAGCAAGGGGGCCCACAAAAACTTGAGGGAGTAGGGCAATCCCACCAGGCTAAAGGCCCCGATCGCGCTCAGGTTCACCTGCTCCATCGTCATCCAAGCCTGGAGGGTACGGCTGGTTAACAGCAAGGGCAACCCCGAGCTAAACCCCAAGAGCAGCAGAGCCGCCATCTTGGGCTGTTGAAACAACCGGGCGATCGAGGCGAGGGGGGACGGAAGAGGAACTTTCACGGGTGTTGGGCAACCGGCATAGAGAAACATTGGGTTGAGTTTACTGCTGTTAACCAACCGAGAGCGATTCGGCGGGAGTGGTGCAACAGTGGTGTGAATACCAGAGACTCCCCCCTTTCGCTGCGGCTCTTTTTAGCCACAACCCCTTGAGCCTCCATATCCTAGTGCTAACTTTCTCCCACGAGATCGCGTTATGCCCGTCAATTCTCCCGGCTATCCTCGTCGCCCCAGCCGCGCCAATATTACCCCCGAGCAATATCGGCTGATTCAGCGCCTACGGGAACGCAATCCCGCTGAGAACCCACCCAAAGAAAAAGCGGATTTGGGTTCGCATCTTGCTGACTTGGTGGCTTCAACGGTTGGCTCTTGGAAATTTGTCATCATCCAGTCCATTTGTTTAGGTTTCTGGATTTTTTGCAATGTCAGCAACAAGACTATCCATTGGGATTCCTATCCATTCATTTTGCTGAATTTGATGTTGTCATTCCAAGCAGCATACACAGCACCAATCATCATGATGAGCCAAAATCGGCAAAATGAAATTGATCGCCAAGAGGCTAAGCATGATCATGAAGTGAATCTGAAATCAGAGCTGGAAATTGAGCTGCTGCATGACAAAATTAATCTTCTACGCGAGGCAGAGTTGAGCGAAATTCTGCACCTGCTGCGTGAGCAGCAAAAACAGATTGATGAACTCCAAAAGCAACTGAAAGCCGCTTCCATCAAACCTGATTCAGCGTGAAGGCCAGGATCCTTTTTTGAATTTCAGGTAAGTTCAGAGGATCACAGCTCATCGCAGCTAGACAATTCAGGATTTTTCTGAGTGCTCAAGTATGGGGCGATCGCTCATGATTCCATTCCTGGGAATAGGATTTCTTGGAACGATCGAGCATCAATGCCATAGCGTGTTAGGTGCTTGCGATTTTCAGTGACCAAAACCACATTGACCCAGGGTGAAAAGAGCGATCGAACCTGAGCCGCCAAAATGGGATCGCCGCCCAAGTCACGATCGCCTTCTGTTTTTTGGCCCCGGTAGCGCGCTTCGGCCCAAAGAGTTGCTGCGAGATTCAGATCAGTAATTGTGATGGGTAAGTATCGAACTGATTGTAAAAATCGGTTTAATCGCTCAACTCCTCGATAGTTTGGATCTTTAAGGCGCTGTAATTCTAAAGATCGCCGCATTTCATAGTCAACAATTCCTGGTAGAAAAACTTCAGCATCAGAGAGCAATATTGCCCGAAACCATGCTTTCAATTCAATGAATTTTGTAGGACTAGGGTTTAGTAATTGACCTAAAATATTTGTATCAAGAGCAAGCTTATTAATGATTTTCATTTCATTAAATTAAGAATAATAGATTGGCATGACAAAGCAAAAATCTCATAAATTTGCCATTACTTCGTCCCAGGTGCGATCTAATTCATGATCAGGGTTGTTATTCCACTCATCGAGTAAATTCAAGAGTTCTTGATTTCGTGTTTTGATTTCCTGAAGACGATCTGCATGGAGTGATTCAGCATCAGGTACTAAGCTAGGATCCAATTTGAGTTCAATACTAAATCTGCTAGGGTCTGAAATTTGGTACGCAGACCGTACTTGTAATTCAGAATCAGAGGTTAACAAATTTCGATTTTCATCTACAGAACCATTTTGATGCTGTAGACAAAGTTCTAGCCCAGACATTGCAAGGCTCTGCAACATGGCTGTCGCCTGAACATGATGTTTTTTTTGGGATAATTCAATCAAAAAATTCACAAAATTTTCATCAATAATGATGAATTTTTCAGGTAATTTCGTTTGTGTGTTAATTGCAACCAAAAATTTTAGTTTCGGTGAGAGATGGTGATTTTCAAGCGCCAAAAACCGTAAAATAATGCTTAAAGGAAATGCATGGTCAGTTTGTGAAAATTGATAGACTGGAAGCGAAGTTTCTCCCACCGTAATTGTGTCGCTAGAAAGTATCGTTGGATGAGTTGACATAGATTTCTCTGATTAATTTAATGTTATGGAGTGTGGTTAGCACTATGGGCAAGATAGATAGACTCTCTATCCTGCCCATAGTCTAGCAATTACGATCCTTCGCGGAGTTTGTCGAGCACGGAGCGATCTTCGAGGGTGGAAGTGTCCCCAGAAACCTCTTGACCCGAGGCGAGCGATCGCAACAAACGACGCATGATTTTGCCCGATCGGGTCTTCGGCAGCGCATCCGTGAAGCGAATTTCACCGGGCCGGGCGATCGCCCCGATTTCCTTCACCACGTGCTGTTTCAGTTCCTTGATCAGCTCCTCGCTAGCCGTCGCCGTCCCTTCCAGGGTGACAAAGGCCACAATGTCTTCGCCCTTCAGGTCGTCCGGCTTGCCCACCACGGCCGCCTCCGCCACCGCCGGGTGCGACACCAGCGCCGACTCCACCTCCATCGTCCCCAGCCGGTGGCCCGACACGTTCACCACGTCATCGACGCGGCCCATGATCCAGTAGTAGCCATCGGCATCGCGGCGCGCGCCATCCCCCGCAAAGTAGAAATGCTGGCCGTCCTTGGGCGCGATGTGCTCCCAGTAGGTGCTGCGGAACCGTTGGTCATCGCCAAACACCGTCCGCATCATGCTCGGCCAGGGATGCTTCACGACCAGGTAGCCACCCTCGTTGTCGCCTACCGGGTTGCCATCGAGATCCACCACATCCGCCAAAATGCCAGGGAAGGGCTTGGAGGCGGAACCGGGCTTGGTGGGAATTGCGCCCGGCAGCGGCGTGATCATGAATCCGCCGGTTTCGGTTTGCCACCAGGTATCGACGATCGGGCAGCGCTCGCCGCCAATCACCCGGTAGTACCACATCCAAGCTTCCGGGTTAATCGGTTCGCCGACGGTTCCCAACAGCCGTAGGGAACTGAGGTTGCGGGCCTTGGGCAGGTGCTCGCCCATTTTGATGAAGGCGCGGATCGCGGTGGGGGCGGTGTAGAAAATCGTTACGCCGTATTTTTCGATCACATCCCAGAAGCAGCCGGGATTGGACGATCGGGGCGCGCCTTCATACATCAGCGTTGTTGCGCCGTTCGACAGGGGGCCGTAGACGATGTAGCTGTGGCCCGTAATCCAGCCCACATCGGCGGTACACCAATAGACATCGGTTTCTTTGATGTCGAACGTCCATTTGAACGTCATGTGGGTGTAGAGGTTGTAGCCCGCTGTGGTGTGGACAACTCCCTTGGGTTTGCCGGTGCTGCCGGAGGTGTAGAGCACAAACAGCAGGTCTTCGCTGTCCATCGGCTCGGCGGGGCAATCGGCGCTGGCGTTTTGTTGCAGGTC
Source organism: Limnothrix sp. FACHB-881 (assembly GCF_014698135.1). Taxonomy (NCBI): domain Bacteria; kingdom Bacillati; phylum Cyanobacteriota; class Cyanophyceae; order Pseudanabaenales; family Pseudanabaenaceae; genus Limnothrix; species Limnothrix sp. FACHB-881. The sequence continues at coordinate 3,042 of NZ_JACJSN010000025.1, read as the reverse complement.
GTGCCACCAATGGTCGCGGCCCGGCTCCATGTGAACGTCTTGGCCCGTGCGCTTCACGACCAGCACATTTTCGACGCTGGGGGCGGCGTTGTTGTCGAGGGCGCGATCGACCTGCACTTTCAGGGGCACGGCGGTATCTTTGCGGAAGCCCCCGTCGGCGGTGATCACCAGTTTGGCCTTGGCATCGTTGAGGCGATCGCGCAGGGCTTCGGCGCTGAACCCACCAAACACGACGCTGTGGGCCGCGCCAATCCGGGCACAGGCCAACATGGCGATCGCCGCTTCCGGGATCATCGGCATGTAGATGCCAATGATGTCGCCTTTTTGCGCGCCGAGGGATTTCAAGACGTTGGCAAACTGGCAAACTTCCCGATGCAGTTGGGCATAGGTGAGGGTGCGCGAGTCGCCGGGTTCGCCTTCCCAAATTAGAGCGGCTTTGTTTTTCCGCCAGGTGGTTAAGTGGCGATCAAGACAGTTATGGGAAATATTGATTTTCCCGCCGCCAAACCATTTGGCAACGGGGGGCTGCCAATCAAGGGCGGTGTCCCATTTTTGGAACCAGTTGAGTTCTTTTTCAGCGAGTTCTGCCCAAAAGGCGGTGGGGTCGGCGGCAGCGCGATCGTACAGGGCTTGATAGTCGTCCAGGCTTTTAATTTCGGCATTGGCCGCCAAATCCGCAGGCGGCGCAAAGGTGCGATTTTCTTGAAGGATCGATTCGATCGTCGGTTGTGACATGACAGTTCAACTGATCAGCATTTGCTCTCAGTCGAATGTAGTACGAGCCGGGGCTACGGGCGATCGTCTGGTTAAAACTCGATACAGATGGAATCGTGGTTTTATTAAAGCCAACCAAATTTGACAAATTTTGTGAGGTAATGATTTTTAGCAAAAAATAGCTTATACTGCAAAACCTTCACTGGCTTATCATTACTAAATTGCATTATCAGCTCAAGCTCTTACATCAGCCTCAAAAGGCTACCTTGTTAAATCAATGACATTTTCTTGACTTTTGTGACTTATTATGATAGTAATTTAAAATTGGCATTTCTCGAAAAACATAAAAGACGACCTTGTTTTAAGAATTTGGGTAGTTTTTGTAAAATGATGACTTCCCATAACTGATCGCTTACACTGCAAGACTTTCACTAGCTCATCATTACTGAACTACGGCACTACCAAGATTTGTTTTTCTTCCTAAACTCATTGGATAAAGCCTAATGAGCTTAGCAAGAAAAATTTTCCTAACAGCATCAAACTAGATCAGTTAATCTTTTTAGATCAGGCGTTCTATTGACCTACAGTCAAGAGTGTTGAATTTGCAATGAAAACCATTCTTTCTCGCGTAAAAAATTCCTCCATAACTCGGGTTCTTGCAAAAACTAAAAATCTCGATGTTTTTTACGCTGTATCATCAACAACTAAGAGATTGACAACTTCCAGATATCTAAACTATTGTTGAAATATCTTTTAGAGTTCTGAATTTTTCAAATTGTCTCGTTTTGAATAGCTTTGGAGAATAATTCCAAAATTATCGAACAAGATCTTCCTTGTCAAGAAAATCATTAGTAGACTTAATTAGTTCATGTATCTTAATGGTTTAATTGAGTGAATTCCGATTGTTGAAAACCAAGGTAAAATCATGAAAAATATCCCGATCTTAATTCATAGCCATATACCCAAGTGCGCTGGAACAACAATCAATAGTCAATTGGTAAATTTTTTTGGAAAAGAAAATTGCTTAAATGCCAACTACACTCATAATTTTAGTCAAGCTTTTAATCAGCTATTAAGAATGGACTCCGATCAATTGAAGAAAATTCGCTTCATTTATGGACATTTACCTGTGAAGTGGATTGAATCATATTTGAAGTCAAAAATAGATGCTGAATGTTATACATTTTCTATTTTGCGAGATCCTCTAGATCGTGCAATGTCGCAGATTTTTTATTGGTTAGAGCATGGCGTAGTTTCAATTAGCAGCAGTGGTCAACAGCTAATTAATCGAGAATTGGTTTGGAGAACTTTGGATGAAAATATTGAAGATTTTTATATTAAATGGTTAAGTAATTATTTCTTTGGAGGAGATAATATTACTCTAAACAGAATATTGGTTGACGATCAGGAAACTGAGACTTTCATTCAAGAAGTTAAATATTGGTTTCCCAATAACCAGTGTCTAAATTTCATTCAGGATTGCTTTATTGAGCTGAAACGACATCCGGACTTTCCTGATCTCCATCAATCATTGACAAAGAAAGATTTAAAGTCCCTTTCAGAAATTTATCGCTTGAAAGCGTTTTTGAATATCTTAAAAGGTAGTTGTGCATACCCATGGAGTGAATTTTATGAGAGGCAGAAAAACTCTCAATTTTCTACGATACATTTATACTCTCTCTCCCAGACTCAAGCTTTGCAATCAGATATTCGAAGAATATATGGATTTTTAATTGATTTTAAACAACAAAAAAATGTGAGCTTAACAAGAGAAGAAGATAAGATTGTCGGCAGCCCTATATATATTATAGAGAAAATGCTCTGTCAAGGTATTGGATTAGAGCAACTTAAGCTTGCAGGTGCTTATCCTCTTACATATCTAAATAAATCTGCTCAAATTCTGTTCAAGAAAGTGTTTGAAGAATTTGGAGGCGGGCTTCTGCATAAGAAAATTGCTTTAGATTCTGCTCTTTATCAGTATGTTACGGAACGCTCTGTAGCTCAAAACGAAGGGGTTGCCTTTTGGTTATAGGTTTAGTTGTAAGTAGTCTGTAGAGTTGACACTGCCCACGACTCTCTAACCAAGGCAGCACTCATCCTCCAACTCCCGTCATTGCTAACCCCACTCGAAAAGCATATTTTAGCGACTTGAGCGACACGGAAATAAGAGGACAGTTTACAGCTTTAATAGTGGCAAAAAAGGGTAGTGAATCAAATTAATGTGGGATAGGTAGCAATGTCATGCCAAGTCCATGCCCTAGTCGCTAATCCCGCTCGTTCAGCAGCCGTGGTTTTGAAACGACTATGCTGCCAAATCCAGTTGAAATA
>NZ_JACJSN010000024.1:0-61753 GCF_014698135.1 Limnothrix sp. FACHB-881 | reverse complement strand
ACTTGCTGGCATCGTGGGCCCCATAGCGTCTTCAAAAATTTCCAGCTAAATCAACCGAACCATTCAACCTAGTGGCATGACAGGCTTAATACATTGGGCCAAAGTTGCGAAGCCAGTCGTGGTAACAAGGGGCTTGAGCATCTTGCTGCTTAACGATCAGGTGACGGTAACAGCCATGTAATTTAGCCCAACGAATTGAGGCAGCCACGCTACTAGCCATTCAACCTAACCATTTAAGATGCAGCTTTCACCCATCGTCGATATCGTTATCGGCCTCCTATTCGTTTACTTAACCCTCAGTCTGTTGGCTTCGGAAATTCAAGAACTGATTGCCACCCTGTTGCAATGGCGAGCCGCTCATCTGAAACAGTCGATCGCCCAATTACTGGGCGGCGGCAGCCAATCCACCGTCAGCGGCCGCGCTCCCCAGCGCCCCGGCGACAGCACCCGCGCCGAACAACTGACCGAACGCCTCTACGATTCCCCCACCATCAACAGCCTGAACCAAGAGGCTCGGGGGTTGTTAGCCACCGGTTTTCGCAAGGGCTTTCGGGTTTTTTGTAACCTGATTGGCCTCAGCAATCCGATCTTTGGGCAACATACCAGCGCCCCTTCCCATATCCCGCCCAGTTCCTTTGCCGATGCGTTGCTGTCTTCGGCCAAAATTCCCGAGCTGATTCGTACCGTCAGCCTGCGGCGGTTTGAGCAATTTACCCAAGATTTGGGGCGACAAACCCGCCAACTGTTGCAACCGCAACTGAGCGATTCGCGATTGACCCAACTGCTCGATCGCTTTGAACAACGCCTACGAGACATCACCACCGACTATCGATCGGGGAAATTTGACCTCAAAATCAGCCTCACTCGAGTGTTGAACTCCGTCGATCGGCTCATTAGCATTCTGCAAGCGGCCCACGTGCCCGAGGTCGATCGACTGGTGATCCTGCGGGACGACACCTTTGAAGACCGCGAGGGCCACACGATTTTGCTGGCTGCCCTGTTGCCCTCCACCGAAGAAGTGCTGGATGGGTTGCGCCACAAACGCGCCATCTACCAGGAAGTGCAATCGGTGATTGCTGAATTGCGCGATGCCAATGACCCCACTCGCAAAGGCTTGGAAGAGGCCCTGAACCTGTTGCCCGAGCCTGTGCAAGACAACCTGTTGCTGCTGGCAAAGCGGGCCCGATCGCGGGCAACCTCCGTGCAAGAGGATTTCCAGGAATTCCAAAAGGAAGTGGAAGGTTGGTACGATCGAGCGCGCGATCGGGCATCGGGGGTCTATCGCCGCAATGCGCGCGGGGTTTCGATCCTGTTGGGCATTGTCCTGGCGGTGGCCAGCAACGCCGACACCTTCAACATTGTGAGCAAGCTGTCTCGGGATACGGCCCTGCGGCAAGCGGTGAACGCCTACGCCGATCGAGTCGTCCAAACGGGCAGTGCCCCCGGAGTTCCTTCGCGGCCCATGCTGCCCAAGTGGTCGGAAGTTAGCCAGGACATGCAGGCGGCTTTGGATGAAACCACCCTCCCGATCGGCTGGGATTCCAACAAACTAAATGAGCAACTGCGCTACGACAATCGCAAACCCAAAAACCAAGGAGAAGTGATTTGGGTCTTAATTCGCACGGCTTTGGGCTGGCTGGTCACGGGCTTGGCGATCGCGATGGGCGCACCCTTCTGGTTTGACCTACTGGGCAAAATCATGCGAGTTAAAAACACCGGCAAATCAGAAGCATCCTAACTGTCCAGATTGTCCAGCACTATATTGGCGGTGATAAAATTTCGTGAGTAGGTTATCGGCTCACTCACAACGCCTCAGGGCCGAACCATTCGCCCATGCCAAAAGTCACAACCACAACGTCTGGGTCTGGCGGTTCGGGTTGGGTTTGGTTGCTGTTGCTGTTGGGTGTGGGGGCGATCGGGGGTGGGCTTTGGGGGCTAACGAGCTGGCTGCTGGGTCGATCGCCCGCCTTGCTCACCCAGGCCCGCCAAGCGCGATCGACTCCTTCAATTCCCCGCCTTGCGGAAACCAACCAGCAACTCACCCAGCAAATCAACTGGCTGCAATTGATCCCCCCTTGGCCCCTGTTGCCCCATGACCAGGCCCAAGCCCAATTGCCCACGCTCAAAGAACAGCAATCCGCCATTAACCGCGAGCTGACGATCGCCCGGGGCCTGAACACCGCTGAAAATGCGGCCATGAAAGCCGCCCGCTTGGTGCAAAATCCGCCCCACCCGCCGGATGTTTGGCAACAGGCCAAGCAGCAATGGCAGTTGGCCATTCAAACGTTGGCGAGTCTGCCGCCGGACGCGTTGACGGGGGCAGTGATTCAAAGCAAGCTAGTCACCTATCGATCGAACCTGGCGGCGATCGAACAGCAATTGGCTGTGGCAGTGCAGGCGGTGGAATTTAACAATCGCGGGGTTGAGGAACTGAACAACGAACGCTACCGCGAGGCGATCGCTTGGTTTCAGCAAGCCCTGGCTCACAATCCCAAGATGGCGGAGGCCCTGTTGGGGCAAGGGTTGGCGCAAGTGGCCCTCCAAGACTATCGATCAGCATTGGAGTCCTTCAATCGATCGATTACTGCCAAGGGTGATTTTGTTGATCCCTATCTCTATCGGGCGGAAACTCGCTATGAATTTGGTGATGCGGCCGGGGCCATGGCGGACTTGGATCAAGCCATTGCCCTGGATAACCAGCGGGCGACGGCCTACCTGCTGCGAGGGGTGATCCATTTTGCCGAAGACCAAGCCAATCAAGCCCGATCGGACTTAAACAAAGCTGTGGAGCTGTTTTCGCAACAGAAAGATTTTGATGCTGCAACCCAAGCCCGCACCCTGCTGGCGCAACTGCCCGCTGAATTGCCGCCCGCTGAATTGCCGGTGACGGAATCTGCCCCGCCGGACAATCCAGCAGTGGCGTTGGAGGACGATGACGATGATGATGACGATTACAAACGCCGTCGTCGTCTCTCGTTGCAGGATGTGCGATCGACCTGGGATCGGGTGCGCCGCTCTGGTCGCCGTCGCCGCTAGGCTTTGCGATCGACCACTTTCCCCGATGCCCGCAGGCTGCCCAATTTCAGGATCCCCAACTGTCCATGACCGCGAACCGATCGAGCGTCAACACCTCAAGAACAATCTGGCTGGGAGCCAAGGCCGCCCAGGTGCAGCGGGCGATCGCCCAAGGTCTTTGGGGCCCCTTTGATTGGGTGCTGACCCCTACCCGGCAAGCGGCCCGGGCGATCGGGGTGCAGGCCCAATCGCTCGATCAACTCCTGAAGCGGTTGCGACTGGATGGCAACCTGGCTCCGGTGCTGATGCGTCAGCGGGCTTTGCGATCGGCCGTGGCGAAGGTTTGGCCTGAAGTGGAAGCGGGTCAATATGCCAATACGATCGCCCCCGTGATTCGGGAAATGTTGCACAACGGCTGGTCTCTGGCGATGGCGGCCCAGGAACCTACCTTGAGCGATCGGGCGCGGCGGTTGGTGACCATTGCCCAGGCTTATTTACAAGCGCTGCAATTAGCGGGCGATCGGAAATTGGGCGATCAGAAACTGGATGATCAACAACTAAGCGATCAGCAACTGGGTGATCAACAACTGGGCGATCAACAACTGGGCGATCAATCCATGCAGCGGCGGGCTGTCGATCGACCAGCCGATCGACTAGATGCGGCCCAAATTTATGGACAGGCGGCTCAGGCGATCGCCCAGGGTGCAATGGATCCCCTGGCGTTGGGCCTGTGGGGTTATGGCTATTTGGCTCCCGATGCGATCGCCCTTATCGATGCCCTGGCGGGGCCCGGCAGTTGCCTTTGGTGGCCCGACCACCTGGCTTTGCATCGGCTGCTGCCGGCCTGGGAACAGCGGGGCTGGACGGTGCGATCGGCGGCGGAATTCTTTGAGGAATTCTTTGAGGAATCCGAGGCAACAGCCTCCCCAACCGAATGCCAACCCTGGCAACGGGCGATCGCCTTTCCCACCCTGGAGGACGAGGTGCGCTGGGTTCTGGCCAAGGTCAAACAGCATCTTCATCAGGGCGTACCGGCGAACCAAATGGTGCTGATTGCCCGCGATGAGCAACGCTACGGGCCCAAGTTGTTGGAGGTGGCGCAGGAATTTGAAGTTCCGGTGCGGTTGCTGTATGGCGTGCCCCTCACGCAAACGCGGGTGGGCCATTGGGTGCAATGCCTGCTGGAAGCGGCCCAACAACAATGGGCCTATGAGCCAGCGGTGCAATTATTGCGCCACCCGATCGGGCGCGATCGCCTAGAAGGTCAATGGGAAACGGCCCGCCGCCTACGCCCCGATCGCCCCAAGGCCTGGGTTCATGCAGGCCTTGATCTTGCCGATTTGGCCCCACCGGCCCAATCGGCCCGCCACAGTGCCACCCGTGAGCAGTGGGTGAGTTGGGTGCAGGACTGTGCCCGATCGCTGGAGATTCGATCGGGCGCACAGCATTGGCCCAGTGAAGCCAACGCCCTCAGCAGCCTAAATCACCACCTGATTGAGCTAGCCCGTCCCAGCCACGAAACCTTAACCCTGGCCAGCTTTGCCCAGGAATTGCGGGAACTGTTGAGCCTCATTTCCGTGCCCCGTCACCCCGGCCGAGGGGGCGTGGAATTGCACAACCCCGCCAGCCTGATTGGGGCCCAATATCGCTACGGATTTGCCCTGGGAATGGTGGAAGGCTGGTGGCCCGCCCCGATCGCCCCAGATCTAGCCCTCGACTGGTTCGATCGACGCGCCCTCACCCAAGCCGGGTTTCCGATAGCTGGCACTGCCGAACTGGCGGATCAAGAACGCCTCCAGAACAGCGCCGCCTTTGCCACCATCCAAGAGCAATTGGTGTTCAGCTATCCCCAGTGGCACGGCCAGCAACCCCAATCCCCCAGCGCCCTGCTCCGCGATCCCCAAATCAAACCCACCGAGCCGGAGCCGGTTCCCGATGTCAGCCCTTTGGCCAGTTGGCAGCGGTTTTTAACCCGCCCCGATCGCCCCACAGACCTGGCCCAGGATCCCTTCGGCCCAGTGCTAGAGCGAGCTTGGCGGATGGAATGCCAACGATTGCGCGGCGGCCAGCCCGATCGCCCGGAAGATTTGGCGTTTCACGGTTTCCTTGGTTCCCTCGCTGCCATGGATCCCGATCGACATACCTTCAGCGCTTCCCAAATCACCGATCTGGGGCAATGTCCGTTCAAATACTTCGCGCGGCGCGTTCTGCGGCTCCAAGAACCCCAAGAAACCGAAGCCGACTTGCCCCGCAACAGCAAAGGCAACCTTTACCACCGCGTTTTGCAAAAGCTGGGGGAACAACAGCGCGATCGGCAGGCACCCGTTTTCAATGACCCTGAGCAACGGTTGGCGGCCCTCGAAACCTGGCTGACCGAAGCGGCCACCGAACTGCAACTGCCGCGCCACCTCACTTGGACAGCCCAGCGCCAAGAACTCCTGGCCCAATTGCAGTGGTTAATTTTGCAAGACACCTTTTTACCCGCCGGGTCCACAATCCTCCATTGCGAAGTGCCCTTTGAAGGGGAGTGGCTGGGCCTGAAGGTGAAGGGCATGATCGATCGGGTGGATCAGTCCCCCGATGGCTTGGTTCTAATTGATTACAAAACCGGCAAAGCTGAAGGAGCCAAAGTCAAAGACCAAACCGGCCAAGCAAACCTGGATGTGCAACTGTTGGTTTATGCCAGCGCCGCCGCCCAACTGGCTCCCGAAACCCCCGTCGCCAAGGCCTATTACTACAGCCTGCGGGAAGCGAAACTCGTCTCGCCTCAATCGCTCACCAGTGACAACCCAGAGGTGGGAGCTTTGGTGCAACGGTTGCGCCACCACCTGGCCGCAGGGGAATATCCCGTGGATCCCGATCGGGAATATAAAGCCTGTCAGTTTTGCGAAGCCTCATCGGCCTGTCGTTGTGTCCAGGATGGCTGATTACAAGCGGAATTCGCCCTACGATGAGCTGAGCAACCGCCACAGAATGGTCTGAAATTAGTCTGGAAGTAGTCTGAAAATTTCCTGAATTTGAGACTCTTTTCCCTGCGATTGTTAGCCGTTACGATGCACGGATGCTGATTCTCGATCGCGATCGGGTCGATCGCTCAGCCTCCTCCCCTTTCTCCCCCCTCCTTCCAGGTGTCTGAACGTCGCCGTTTTCGTCCGATCGACCAACGACCGTTCCAAAAAATTTGGATTGGGGCTGCGTTCTTTGCAGTCACCCTCATCATCTCCGTCACGGGCTACATGATCGCCGGTTGGGGGTTCCTTGATGCCTTCTACATGACCATCATCACCGTCTTTGGCGTGGGTTATGGGGAAATTGGCCCCATGACCCCCCATTTGCGGGCCTTCACGATTTTTGTGATCATCGCGGGCACTTCTTCGGCGGTCTACACTGTAGGGGGGGTCTTCCAAGCCCTGGCCGAGGGCGAAATGAATCGGCTACTGGGGGCCAGGCGCATGAGTCGAGATATCGATCGCCTCAAAGATCATGTGATCATTTGCGGGTTGGGCCGCATTGGTCGGCTATTGGCCCGCAAGCTGGTGGAAACGGGCCAACCCTTCGTGGTGATTGACTCCAATCCTGATCGGGTGGAGCGGGGTGTCAATCTGGGCTATTTGGTTTATGAAGGCAACGCCACCGATGAATCGGTTTTGCGAGCGGCGGGCATTGAGCGGGCCAAGGCCCTGGCCACGGTGTTGCCCGATGATGCGGAAAATGTGTTCATTACCCTGACCGCCCGGGGCATGAATCCCCACATGACAATCGTGGCTCGGGGCGAAGCGGCCAGCACCGAAAACAAGCTGAAGCTGGCCGGGGCCGATCGAGTGGTTTTGCCAGCTAATATTGGGGCGGAGCGGATTGCTCAAATTTTGAATCACCCCTCTGCCCTCTATTTTTTGGAAGAAGACAAGGGCCGAGCCACCCTCAGCGAAATGCTGTCGCGGTTGGATGTGAAGCTGGACGAAGTGCCCGTGCGTCCCCAATCCCCCTTGGATGGCCGGACGATCGGGGACGTGGAAGTGCGTGGCCATGGCACGTTCATCGTTGTGGCCCTGCTGCAAAAGGACGGCAACACCATCATTCACCCACCCCAATCGACGCAACTTTATCCGGGCGATACGCTGATCGTGATGGGTCACAGCGACGATATGCCCACCTTCGTGTTTGGTCGGGAATATAGCCGCAACCACAACCGCAACCAACGCTATCGCGGCCTACCCCGTTAGCGGGCAGCCACCAGTCTTAGACCGAGGTTCAAGGAACGAATGCCGCTAATTTCAGCCCCAATGACCAACGCTGACCCGGATTCGGGGCCCGTGGTCAATCATCGCCGCCCGTTGTCTTGCTGGGCGATCGGGATTGATCGGGCCGGGTGGTTGCGGGTTCGCCCCGCCCAAGTGCTGCGAGGGTTGCTGATGGTGGGGGTGTTGTTGTGGGGTTGGGGGTTAATGGCGTTGCCGGTACGGGCCGAGAGCCTGACGGATTTGCAGCGGTTGTTTCGGAACACCGTTTGCCGCCACTGCGATCTGAGCTATGCCAACTTGGCGGGGGTAAACCTCAGCGATGCCTACTTGGGCGACACGGATTTGGTGGGGACTGATTTACAAGGGGCTTTGCTCGATCGGGCCAACTTGACCCGGGCCCGGGCAATTGGGGCCAGCTTTGCCCAGGTGCGTGCTGACCATGCCAACTTCAGCAACGCCGACCTCAGCGGAGCCAACCTCGCCCAAGCCCACCTGAAGGCAGCCCGCCTCAACCGCGCCACGATCGTTAGCGCATCGCTCGAAGGCAGCATCCTGCACCAGGCCGAACTCACCGAAGCGGACTTGCGAGACAGCAACCTCACCCGCGCCAACCTCTCCCAAGCCGACTTAACCCGTGCTTCTTTGACCTATGCCCGCTTGAACCAGGCCGACCTGCGGGGCAGCATTTTGCGAGGAGCCGACCTGCGCCAAACGGACTTCAGCGGCGCGGACTTAACCGGCGCAGACCTGACGGATACGAATCTGGAAAAGGCGATCCTTTGCGGCACTCGTCTGGCCGATGGCAAAGTGTCGCGCCAAGGCTGTCCCCGATCGCCTGCGGGTGATACCATCAAAGGCGGAAAATTTTGACGCAAACGCATAGGGGACGGACATCATGGATATCATCACCCTCGGTTGGGTTGGCTTGCTGACGGTTTTCACCTTCTCGATTTCGATGGTGATTTGGGGCCGCAACGGCTTCTAAGTTCCCGGGGCTGTGGCCAAGTCTGTTGCCGAAGCTCGATGTTTAAGAATGCATTTCAGGGATCAATAAAGATTGTCGATCGGGTTGATTCATACACCCTCGATCGACAGTTTTGTTTAAGTGGCTTTATCTTGTTTTTAGACCCTTGATTTTTGATTTTTGGTGAGGATTCCCGTGGAAACTTCGGCCTTAACCGTTTTATCGATCGTGGCCATGGGCTTGATGGTGGTGGTTACGGGCGGCATTGTGTACCTAACGGCCGCTGAGTGGCGCGATCGCCGCCGCCAAAAAACTCCTCAAAAGCGCTAGGGACTGCCGTCAAATCGCCTGAAACCCTGACTCCACCGTTGGCAGATCGTGGGGGACAAGGGGCTTGAGCATCTTGCTGCCTAACGATTGGGTGGCGGTAACAGCCATATAATTTAACCCAGCGAATTGAGGCAGCTACGCTAGTAGGGTGGGCAGTGCCCACCAAATTCAGGTAAACAAATCCAGGAAGGCAAATTCAGGTAAATAGAAGCCTAGAAGCACATTTTTGAGTTTGCACATTCTTGGCTAGGTAGACTCTTTGGGGGCTAGATGAACTCTGGACTAGACTGCAAAATTTTCGGCTAGTTCCTGGCCTGTTGCTGATACATCGCTCGCAACACCAAGGCCGGATCAATCCAATCTTTCCCGTATTTAATACCCCAATGCAGGTGCGGCCCCGTGGTGCGGCCCGTCATGCCCACGCGCCCAACCCGCATCCCCGTGGTTACCGTTTGCCCCTGGAAAATACGTAATCCCCCATCGAGATCGCTCAAATAGCGGCGACCTTGCCAGGTGGCCACCCGTCCCATCATGTGACAGTAGGTGTGTTCCCAAGCGCCGGACTGGATCGTGATTGCCGTGCCACATAGCCCACCGTCAGACACTCGGATAACCCGGCCGGCCCACCAACTGCGAATATAGCTACCCTTGGGGGCGGCCAGATCTAGGCCCTTGTGAAACTCCACGCTGCCCCCCCGACGACGGTAGCCAAAGGGCGAGGTATAGGTCTGGAAGTTCTCGACGGGAAATGAACCCTGTTGCCATGAGGTGCGACGGCCCGATCGATCCCATTGATTGCCTTGTCCCGAGTTGCCATAGGGATTGACATAGTTGGGATTGTAGCCCCCGGCATAGTTCCCAACGGAGTTGACCTGGTTAATATTCCTGTTGTAATTGCTGCCGGAATTATTACCATTATTACGAACAGGATTACCGTTGTTGTAACCGTTGCTGTAGCTGTTGTTGTAGTTGCTATAGCTGTTGAAATTGCTGGAATTAGTTGGGCTATTGGTTGGGGAGTTTCGATTAGCAGGACGGTTGGCCGCTGGCTGTGCAGAATTGAATCGATTGTCTGAAGAATTTTGGTAATTGGTGTAGCTATTACTGTTCTGATAGCTGCTGTAATAGCTAGTCGCGTTGGCGCTTTGGCGTTGAGCTTGGGCAGTATAGTTCGTCACGTTCAAGGGCTGAACAGGGCGCATCTGCGGCTGCCAGTTTGGGTCGGCTTGGCCACGAACGATCGCTGCCGACTCGGCAATCTGTCGCCGAGAGTCCTCGATGATTTCGGCAGGGGGCGAGCTGGGAGGCGCGTCAAGGCTGGTGGTGGCGCTGTGCTGGGGGCGCTGCCACCAAGGGGCGATCGCCTCTGCTGACAACAGCCCCACCCCAAATAACCCCGCGATCGCCGCCAATTGCCAGTGGGCGCGAGCGAGGGCCCGGGGTGATCGGGCTTTGCGCACCAAAGCCTCGCCAGTCAGGGGCGGGGAGGGAGGCTTGGAAAGTGAGAAGCCGTGGTTCGATCGAGCTGGGGGCAAAGCAGGACGGTGCAAGGTGCGTGGCGGCATGGGCGGTGGAGCGTTAGCGCCCGTCAACGTGACATAACGTCACCGACTCTACAAAAAAAAATTCGCTCCGTCCACTCCTGACCAGCAAGCTAGTCCCAAAACGACGGATGCTGAATCCTAGGAAGTTGCCGATCGTTCAGCCCCCCAAGAAACGCAAGAATTTTGTTCTAAAAGGTTAGCCTAGGTGCAGGCTAGAGAAGAAAATGTGCTTTTTTATCCACAAAGCTTCGTTCAAGCTTCGTTCAAGCTTCGTTGTAGCTCCATGGAAAACACTGGGGCAACCTCTACATCTTTTCTGCAATCATGGGGCCATGGTTCTGCGAAAGAGGCTGAGCCATTAACCTTTTAAGAATCCAGCAAAAAAACACAAATGCCTTGGAGATTAATCGATCTCAAGGGAAATTTCTGAGATAGAAGGTCTTTAGATAGAATGAACCCAGGGTGGATTTTAGAACAATCAGGAATGGTGGGTTAGCCCTTGGGTATTGTCTGGGAAAGAGTCTTGGGGGAATTGCTCAAGACTAGGCACAGAATTAAGTGCTTAAGGCTGGGCGCTCAAGACTAAGTGCTCAAGACTAAATGCTTAAGACCCAATACCCATGATTGGACTGAGGTGATGCTGAGCTGAGGTGACGCTGAAGTGATCGAGTTCCTTGTCAAGTTGCACTACAAGCTATTACAGCGGGTCTGATTATGAATGACCAACAACAGTTGGGGTTACCTGGCCGATCGAATCAATTTCTGACCTATTGGCAATGGGGAAATCTGAGCGATCGACCGCTACTGCTGTTGCACGGGCTGGGCGATTGTGCGGCGGTTTGGGAAGGAGCAGCCCAAGAGCTGGCCAAAAAAGGCTATGGCGTGGTTGCGCCGGATTTGCCCGGCCATGGGAACAGCAGCAAGGGCGATCGCCCCTACACCACCGAAGCAATCGTCGAAGACTTGGAAGCCCTTTGTAATCACCTGGGCTGGTCTCGGGTGACGGTGGTGGGCCACTCTTGGATGGGCAAGGTTGCCACCCGTTGGATGCAGGATCTGCCCCAGCGATTTCAGCAGGCAGTCATTGTTGATCCATTTTTTATTGGCAAAATGCCTGATTGGTTGCGTTTAAGCTTCCCAATTTTGTATCGAACCCTGCCATTTTTGAAGCTAACGGGCCCGTTTCCGGATCAAACTTCAGCGGAAGACTGTGCTCGGCAACTCAAGCAATATCGTGAGTGGAATCCATGGCAAGCAGCGGCCTTTGCGGCAAATCTGGAACAGAAAGATGATGGTACTTGGGGTAGCAAACTAGATTTGCTGGCGCGCGATCGCGTGTTTGAAGATGTGCTTGGAATTGCGGGCTTCCAAAAGTCAGTTTCCTTGCCCACGTTGTTGATTTTGCCGGAACAGGGCTTGAATCAATTTGCTTGGCAAACTCGCGATTTCCATCAGTTCTGCGAGCGGCTGACGGTGCAGACGGTTCCCGGCAATCACTGGCCCTTTCTGAATGACCCGATCGGGTTTGCAGAAACGATTGATCGATGGCTCATTGCGCCCGCCCAAGAACGCCATAATTTTGGTCAAGTGGCACAATTTGATGTGGTCTGAACGCTGGGTCTGAGGGCTGGATTACTCTGTGCAACTATCCTGAGCGAGGCTCAACAACCAACCGGAGATTCACCGAACAGCGGTGCTGAGGGACGGAACTGCTGTTGAGAGCATGTTTTTGGTTAAGCTGTTTGTTGAGATCGTGCTGTTGAGATCGCGTTGTTGAGATCGTGCTTAGACGGCAGGTGGTTTGGATCTCGATCGCGTGATTGGGGGCAATTGGAACCCAAGCGATTCAGACCCACGCGACTCAGACCCGGATAATTTTTTTAGATTGGCACTCGCCCAAGGAGATGTTCCCGTGCCGACGGATGCCCAGCCTGTGACCGAAGAAGCCTTTGGAATTGTGCCGATTTATTTGCCCCAGTCGGGCGATCGAGCAGAGGCTTTGTTTTTGCTCGTGCAGCACCGGGCAGGACATTGGGCGTTTCCCAAGGGCCATGCGGAGCCGGGCGAAAGTGCCCTTGAAACAGCGCTTCGGGAATTTACCGAAGAAACCGGCATTCAACATTGCACTCCCGTCACCGATGTGCAGTTTGTTGAAACCTACTGCCGACAGAATAAACTGGTGCAAAAAACGGTGACTTATTTTCCTGCTTGGGTTTTGGATCGGGAAACCAACCTGCAACCGGAGGAAATCCAAGACAGTGCTTGGTTGACAGCAGAAGAAGCCCGATCGCGCATTACGTTCCCGGCTAATCGGGGAGTTCTTGAATCGGCGCTGGAATGGCTGCAAGCCCTGGCAACTTTGCCTATTCAAACCGAAGAGTAACGCTAGCTCCGTTGCGCTAATTCCCGTTCATGCAACTCCAATTAGCGCCAACCCCCATTAGCCCCGCATTTCTTGCCCCGTATTTCTTGCCCAAGCCCCTTCGCCCATGCTGCTCGATCGCCCCGTATTGTTTACCCTTCTGGTTGTCGCGACGCTAACCATTGGCGTGGGGGCGATCGGGCTATTCATTGGTGCCATAGCAAGGCTCTTGGGTCGGCGTTGCCTGCGCAAAAGCCTCGTTGCGGCCTATGGCAGCGCTTTGGTGGGTGGAGCCTTGGGGGCCCTGGCTTCCTTGTCGGTGACCTTCCCGGTCTCTTTGTTGACCCTGGGCATGGCGGGCGCTTTCGCGGCCACCCCGATCGGCACACTCATCGTTCTCTATGTGACGGGCAAGCGCCGTCCTCGCCGCCGCCGCGCTTCCACCTGAGCACCTGAGCATTCAGCGGGCCCAAAAACCCGCCCCCAACTCCTTTAGTGATTGGCTGGTAGTGATTGGCTGGCGGTAGTGATTGGCTGGCGATTTGCTTGACCCTTGCCACTGCGAGCCGCCCACGGGACTCGGCAAAGCTCAAGACTCGTCGTAGGCCTCCAAATCCAGTAAGTAGATGTAAGGCTCAACTAGCTCTGGCCGCTGAAAGGCGATCGCCCGCAGCAAGTGCCAGTCTCGCAACCCCTCAAAGGGCGTGGCATAATCATCCCGCTCCAGCCGGAGCGCCAACTCGGCCACATCTTGCTCAGTCATTTGGGCAACGGCCGGTTGTGAAATATGCAGTACTTCCACGGTTAAACCTCCTCCAAGCCCTAGACTGATCTTAAGCCGGATGAACCACCAAACAATCGATTTCCCTTGTTTTGGTACGTTAGTTCATGAAAGCGGCCATCGTTCGCCCAAAAGTTAAACCGAAAGTTAAGCCACCAGCTAAACCACCAGCTAAGCCACCAACTAAGCCAAACGCCAAACAATGACCGCTAGAGGGTTTCTAGGTAGCGCAGTAGGTCGGCCATGTCCTGGGGAGCGGGCTGAAATTGCGGCATGGGGGGCGTTTTGCCGCTAATCACCTGTTCAATCAGGGCGACTTCTGATTTTCGGCTGGCCACATCAAGCAAGCTGGGGCCTACATGACCCGCACCATCAGCCCCATGACAAACGGCGCAGTTCATGGAAAAAATCGCTTCTCCCCGGTCGCGATCGCCCTGCAAGGCTAAGACACTTTCCGCGTAGGGATCCATGGGCTGAAACCACTGGCCCAGGGGCCAGACCATCAGCAAAACGGACAGGACAAGGAGTATCGCGATCGCAAGGGTACGACGCGCCCAAGGTTGGACTGGGGACTGATTAACTGGCGTTTCCAAGGCGATCGCGTTGCTGAGGAACCGACATGAAAGTTTTCATTTAATAACATAGCTCAAAGGTTGCCCCCGGGCCGCCGAAGTTCCCCCCCTACTCGCCCACTCAGGACAGAATCAGTTTTCGGGCTGAGAAGCCGGTAAAATCGGAGGGCGCGTTGCCCGATCGGGAACAGCCACCGCACCAGATCCGCAGTCTTCACTGCTGGAATCTGACTAAGTGCTTTAAAAATGACTTAATGTTTTAGACGATTTAGGGAAGGAGAATCCGCCGTGATCGAACCTCGCTTGCTCGGTATTGTCTTGGGTCTGATTTTGGTGACGCTGAGTGGCCTGTTTTTCGCAGCCTATCAGCAATATCGTCGCGGCAATCAGTTCGATCTGTAGGTTGATTTGGCCCCGATCGACCCGCTCGATCGTCCCATTCAATTTGAACCTGTGTTTGGCATTCGCGCATCCTTGCGATCGCAATTCCAAACTTAATTCAATCGCTGTATTCACAGCAGCAATGCAGTGGAGGCCTGTTTTAAGCAGGTCTCCACACTTTTTTGATCATGAATTACAGCCCTTACCCAAAACACTTGGTACGACATGTCGTAGATACCATGGAGCAATGATGAGGTGGGCATTGCCCACCCTACGGCCTTTGATTATGACTACTTCCTCATGATCACAATTATTTGTCCATTCATTTGCTCATTAAAAATATTTGCTCATTAAAAAGCGCCCAGCCCCAAGGCCGAGCGCTGATGAATCTTCAGTTCAATCCGGCTTCGTCTCAGGAAGCTGGACTAGGGAGCCAGGGCACTACCCCGCAGCAAACTCCCGATCGTCTTCGCCGTAATCTTCAGTTGAGTCAGCGGATTGGCAGGCACAACCGTCTTGTACAAATAGCTGTCAAAGGTCAGCTTTTGCACATCGATGTCTTCGCACATTTCCACAAAGGCTTCGCGCGTCGCATCGGAACGGTAAAACACCCGTTGCAGCAGATCCAGCACCAAATAGGTTGCACCATACTGCCTATCCCAACGCTTCAGATACTGCTTCAGGTCTGCTTCATTGGGAACGCGCTGGCCCTTGTTGGAAAATTCCACAATGGTTTCTGCACACATCCGAGCCGACTTGGCCGCGAAGTAAATCCCTTCGCCAGAAGACTTGGTGACCGTACCGGCCGCATCACCCACCAGGGCCACACGACCCACCACCCGACGAGGGCGGGGATGTTCCGGAATCGGGTGTGCTTCAACCTTGATGATTTGCCCACCTTCGAGGCGCTTGGCTGCTCGGGCCCGAATGCCCGCTTGCAGTTCCTTGATCCGGGCTTGGTTCACGCGCATTGTGCCCGTGCCCACTGCCACGTGGTCATATTTGGGGAACACCCAGGCGTAAAAGTCGGGGGAAACATCGTCACCGACGTACATTTCCGCCAAGTCCTGGTAGTAATCCATCTTGTCTTCGGGCAGACGGATTCGCTCTTGGAAGGCGATCGCGTAGTTGTAGTCCCCCGCGTCGATCGCCTTGGCAATCCGGGAGTTAGCCCCATCAGCCCCAATCACCAAATCCACTTGCAGGGTTTTGGCCACGCCCGCCACCGAACCATCGGAGTGGTCAGCATAGTGCAGGGTGTAGGGAGCCTTGTCACTGCTGGGAATTTCCAGCTTGTGTACCGTGCCGTTAATCAGGTTCGCCCCCAGCTTCACCGCCCGATCGCGCATGAACCCGTCCAGGACTTCCCGGCGGCACATACCGATATATTCATCAGGCTTGAGGGTTGAACCGATGTTCACCTCAATATTGGACGGTGAGATCATCTTCATCTTCCGCACGCGGCGATCGATGATCTCCGGCGGAAGTTCAAACTCACCAACCATGCATAGGGGAATTGCGCCGCCGCAGGGCTTGGCGTTGTCCAGCTTGCGCTCGAACAGATAGGTCTCAATTCCAGCTTTAGCGAGCGTTTCTGCGGCTGAGGAACCGGCCGGCCCGCCGCCAACAACAGCAACCCGTAACACGAACAGCTTCTCCTAATTACGCGTGTGGCTGAGGCTTCGACATCACCCTCGTCCTGATGAAATTTCGATCGCGCCTTAGATCCAACCGCACTGCCCAATGGCTCACAGAGGGGTCTAATTTAGAACTCAAAATTCAATCAAGGCGAGGAGCTTTGAGAAGGCTTGCGATTTTGTTCTGGACTCCAAAGCCACGCGATTAACGTGGATTACTGCCGCCGTTGGGTTTTTCCCGTCCACTGAACGGATACCTGTCTCTGTTCAATAACCGTTGGATTACCCGCTGATTATTAACTGGATCATTCACCGCGCTGCCCACAGATAGGCAGAGGCGAAAGGGGGCAATAAACCGCAAAAACCGCTCTGGCCGCCCAAAGATTGGATGTCATCCTATCACGGGGGTTTCCTGTGGCTGGGCGTGCCCCAAGCTTCTATAACGAGAATGCAACAGAGTTTAACGATCTGATACCCCCCGTTCACCAACCTTGAGATCCACAGGCTGAGTTTTCGGGCCATCAAGCTTCGGGCATGGGGCAACGGGCAGGGGGTTAGGGCGATGGTTGACTGGGGGCCCGCCAAGAGACCTAAGGGCATGGGCAAAAATCAGCTAAAAACAAGCATAAATAGCCGTAAATAGGTGCAAATAAACACAAATAAGCACAAAAAGATAAAAAGCGACAAAAAAGAAATCGAGGAACTGGACGCTCCTCGATCGCTTAGTTTGATATTCATCAACCGGGTTCAGCAGTCGATCGCCCATGAATCAGCCACATGAATTAGCCAATTAATGGCGGAGAATTGCCACTGAACCCATTAAGAACCTCATTCCTAGAGGAGTCCCAATACCCCTAAATATTCAGTCACGACGAGGAGAAAAACCAACGAGCGCTAGGCAGGTGATCAAACACTTAACTTAACCCTTGGGGATCAGCTCTTTGGGCTATTCAGTCCAATTGGAGCCGAGATAGGGTTCATCTTCAAAAGGCTGCACGCCAACTGCGGGATAGTCGTCGTGGTCGGGCGCGAAAATTTCACCAAAGCCTTCCAAGACGTATTGCATTGAGGATGAGAGCGAAGTCCAGAATTGCATAACCTAACCTCCGGCTCCATCAATTAAGAGGGAATGAAATGGCTTACCTTCAGCATAGGGAAGTTTCCTGAGAGCTGGGATCGCTCCGTGATAAATCGATGAATTTCGATGAATTTCTCAATGTTTTGTGTGCTAATTTTGCGCAGGAACTTCCTGGAAATTGAGAATTTCAAACAATTCTTGGCAATTTGCCAGCTTTGCAAGTCCCCTCAGTAACTGCTCAGATGTTCCTTCAGAATTCGCTGTCGTTAACCTGTTCTATGGCCATTCGGATTTACGGTAACCGATCGCTGAAAACGCTACCTGGCCAAACAACTCGGCCGACTGTTTCGCGGGTGCGGGAGGCGTTGTTTCAAATTTGGCAAGGAACGATCGGGGGTTGTCGTTGGCTGGACATTTGCGCCGGATCCGGATCCATGGGCGCGGAGGCCCTGGCGCGGGGGGCGGCTTTGGTGGTGGGGGTGGAACAGTTGCCCCAAGCCTGCGGAGTGATTCGAGACAATTGGCAACGCATTGCCCGATCGCCCCAACGGTTTGAAATTGTGCGGGGAGATGCGCCACGGGTCTTGGCTCGGTTGCGGGGCCAACGGTTCGATCGCATCTATTTCGATCCGCCCTATGCCGGTGATCTGTATGAATCGGTTTTGCAGGTTGTGGCTGAGGCGCAATTGTTGGCGGAGGCGGGTGAATGTGCCGTTGAGTTTAATCCTCGACAGTGGCAGCCGCCGCTTCAGGTGGGCCAGCTCCGGTGCGATCGGGTCAAGACCTATGGCAACTGTGCCCTGGCTTTTTATGGCTGGTCTGAAGCGATTGCGATCGAGGAGACCCAAAACCTTGGCTGAAATGACTTTGTGAAATGACTTTGGCTGATGGTGTTTGTTCCAAAACTTGCGTGGTTGTCCTGTTGAGATCCGACGGTGTGGGCGTTGATCATTGGCTTCAACTTAAGACCGAGAAAATCCGGGCAGGGGCGTACGGCCGTACGCCCCTACAGGGTTGACTTTGGTGTAGCCCCGCTGGTGTCGGTCTTTTTGGATCGATTTTGTACAGAAACGATGACTCAATCGCTTTCAATCAGTTCCGTAGGCCGCAACAGGTAGTCTGGCACACAGCAACGGCGGCAACGGCTGCACCATACTCGATGGTTGGAAACCCAGCGTGTGAAGCGATCGCCGCTGTCTGTCCGGGGGCCATGAAACCGCGAATTATCATTTGTGGCTTGGGGCGCACGGGTTACAAGGTTTTTAATTTGTTGCACCAGCAGGGGGCGGCGGTCACGGGCATTAGCGATCGCCCTTTGCCGGGAGTGAACAATGCGCAGGTGGTGGTGGGGGATCCCACTTCGGCGGCGGTGTTGCTGTCAGCGGGGGTTGCCACGGCCCAAACTCTGGTTTTGGTGGGCGATCGGGACTCGCAGAATTTAGCGATCTTGATGCAGGCGCGGTTGTTAAACCCAAATTTGCGGGTGGTGCATCGCCTCTATAACGCTCAGTTGGGCGATCGCCTGGATTCCACCTTGGCGGATCACAATAGTTTGAGCGTGTCGGCCTTGGCGGCTCCGGCGTTTGTGTTTGCGGCCTTGGGCAGTCGGGCGATCGGGCAAGTGCGACTGTTTGATCGCCTTTGGCCGATGCGGGAAGAGGCGATCGATTTTGGCCATCCCTGGCTGGGGCGACGGCTTTCGGAACTGTGGGACGATCGGGATCGGATGCTGATCGACTATTTGCCAGTTACGCCAGTCGATCGAGTGAGCCATCGTTACGAAGCAGAAGACCCACACCGAGAGGGCCATCGCGAGGCCGCACGCGATTTTCCCCGGGATCTTCAGGGTTATCCCGATGAGCCACGAGGCGATGTGCGCTTTGCCGATCGCCCCAACTTGGTGGCCGCCCTCAGCCTGGCCCGGGAACTGCAAGTGGGTGATCGGTTGATTGTGGCCACGCGCCCCACGCGCCGACCGTCCCAACTGAAACGTCGCCAACGGCTACAAAGTTTTCTTGATGGTTTGGGGCGCTTGGGTCACCAAGGCCGCCCGGCAGCGATCGCCTTTGTGGTGTTATTGCTGGCGATTGTGGTGTCCACCATTCTCTATGACGTGGCTGCCAACACCCATCTATCGCTGATTGAAGCGTTCTATTTTGCCGTGGGCACAATTACCGGGGCCGGCGGCAAGGAAGATATGCTCGATCGGGCCCCCGATGCCCTCAAAATCTACACCGCTCTGTTGATGTTAGTGGGCGCTGGCATTGTCGGCATTTGCTACGCCCTGCTGAACGATTACATCTTGGGAACTCGGTTTCAGCAGGTTTTGGAGGTGGTGCGGCTGCCCAAACGCGGCCACTTCATTGTGGCCGGGTTAGGAGGTTTGGGCCTCAAAACCGCCCGGGAACTGCGGGCCCAAGGTTGCGAAGTGGTGGTGATTGAACAAGATCCCCATAATCGATTTTTGGCCACCGCCCGATCGCTGCAAATCCCCGTGGTGATTGGGGATGCCACCCTGCCAGAAACCTTAGTTGCCGTTGGGGTTGAGCGTGCTGAGGCGCTCCTAACCACAACTCAAGATGAATTGGCTAACCTGGAGATTGGGCTAAATGCCCGCACCATCGCCCCACGGCTGGCAATTGTGTTGCGCAATCAGGATCCCCAATCGGCCATGATGATGCAGCAGGTTTTTGAATTTGAAACGGTGCTCAGTCCCGTGGAGCTTGCTGCGCCGGCCTTTGCGGCGGCCGCCTTGGGAGGGCGGATCTTGGGCAGCGGGGTCACGGGCGATCGGCTGTGGGTGGCCCTCGGAACCCTGATTACTCCGCTCCATCCCCTTTGCGGTCTGGATGTGGAAACTGCGGCCATTCACCTCGACTTTGTGCCGCTATATCTGGAGCGCCCCGACCACGCCACCATCCACGGCTGGGAACTGCTGCGAACCGTTTTGGGGGCCCACGATGTTCTGTATCTATCCATTCCCGCCTGTTACCTCGATCGGTTATGGCGTTTGGCGAGCGATCGAATTCTGAATCAACATCACGACAAGCAATTTCGACGGATCGATCGCTAAAACTCCCCCTTGTGCCACCGCCCAAAAACAGCGCGATCGCTGTATTTCGCATAGTTTTCATGAAGTTCCCCTGATTTTCATTGCCACCACTGATGGCGATGAAATCGTGTCTGCAACCCAACTTGATCCATAGCCCGTTACAGGGGCCTAATAACTGAGGTATGATCAGGGGCATCAGATAATTAAGAAAAAATTAATAACAAAAACAAATATGTATTTGTACTCAGGACTGGGCAAAATCAGCCACTTCAGCCGATGTTTAATCAGATCTTTAATCTGTCACTTTCCTTTATTCTGAAAGATCCACAGTTTATTAGGGACACCAGGGCGCAATTCAGCTTTCATCAGTACGCAAATTTCTACTAAAACCCCATGGCCTCTTCTAGCTTATCTTTCCTTTCTGTGGCCAAGCAGCTTCAATTTCAGCTTCAGCAGTGGAAAACAGCCGTGATTAACTTCAAACCAACCGCTATTCGCTCCAAAATTGCCAGTGGTTATCTGGTTGCGTTGGGTATTCCAATCATTGGGGCCTCAATTGGAATTCTGATTGGTAATCATTACCAAGCGGCCGCCGACCAAAAATTAGCGGAATATCGCGAAGATCAAAAGCGATTGTTGGATTTACAAATTAATATTTTGTCCAACTTGCCCGCAAAGTCCCTGAGTCCCTTTACCCATGATCCGGTCACCTTTCGCAAAGCCGGTCAAGCTTTGATCAAACGAATTGAAACTGTCAGCGAATTAACAGAGGGAATGGCCATCGATGATCGGCCCCTATTCACCCAAAATAGAACTGCCTTTAAGCAATATGCAACGGTGGTGGCAGAGTTTTCAAGATTTGTTCAGCGATCTATTGAAGTTATTCAACCGCTGACCGGCAGCGTCAAAAATCAGTACAAGGTTGATGCGGAAATTGGCAAACTGCTCCGCAGCCAAGAATTTAATAACTTCATTGCTTTCACCAATGTTTTGGAGTCCTTAAACATTGATGCCAATCAAGAACTATTGACTGCGGTTCAGGAACGGCGCGAGGCCGAAAACTTTCGGCTGATGATGGCGATCGGGAGTATTTTCCTGGCGTTGTTGGTGTCGGTGTTGCTCGGTAATTACACCAGCCGCACGATCGCCCAACCGATCGAGGATCTGGCCAGCCTTGCCCAGCAGGTGACCCACGATGCCAACACCCGATTGCGGGCCGATGTCACGACCGTTGACGAAGTGGGAACCTTGGCCCAATCTGTGAATCAATTGATTGAATGGGTGGAAAACTACACGCGAGACTTGCAAGCGGCCCAACTGCAATTGGTGCAAACGGAAAAGATGTCTAGCCTAGGAGAGTTGGTGGGCGGTTTGGCCCATGAAATCAACAATCCCATTAGCTTTATCTACGGCAATTTGGGCTATGTCGATCAGTATGTTTCGGATCTGATTTATTTGGTGAAATATTATCAGGAAAAATACCCCCAAGATGAAACTGATGTTGATATGGAAGAAAAAATTGAAGAACTGGAATTCGTGATCGAAGATCTGCCTAAACTACTCATTTCCATGAAATCAGGTGCAGAACGAATTCGAGAACTCGTGGTGTCGTTGCGCAATTTTTCACGGTTGGATGAAGCAGATCTCAAAACCGTTGATTTGCATGAGGGGCTAGAAAATACTCTTTTGATGTTGAACTATCGCCTACAGCATTGTCGCTTGGAAGATGATATTCAAATCACCAAGCACTATGGCGACCTGCCGGAAGTTGAATGCTATCCAGCACAGCTCAATCAGGTTTTCATGAATGTGTTAGACAATGCGATCGATGTTTTGAGTGATGAATCAATCCTCCATCCTGAAATTACGCTCAGCACTCGAGTGATTGATTCTCAATGGGTGCAACTGAGCATTGCCGATAATGGCCCAGGAATCGAAGAAGCGATTCAAAGTAAGTTGTTCGACCCGTTTTTCACCACTAAGCCGATCGGGCAGGGAACGGGCTTGGGCTTGGCGATCGCCTATCAGGTGGTGCAGCAACATGAAGGACAAATTCAAGTGATTTCAGCGCCGGGTCAAGGGACTACCATTCAAATTGAGTTGCCGATTCGACAAAAGTTAGAAGCCGAGGACACTGTGAAACCATTTCTGGAAAAGGCTTTGGCATAGTAATCCAGCGCATGAATCTGGTGCATGAATCTGGTGTATGGGTTTGGTGTATACACTTGGTGCATGAGTTGAGCGCATCAAGTTACATCAATTCGATGACTGAAATTTCTGTAAATCGTTGGCAATCCACAGACCACGCCCTGAGTTATTTGGCCCGGGCCGATCGAATTCCGCGTCGCACTGAAGGGGAAGCGGCTCTGCTGGAACAAGTGCCGCGAACCGTGCGTAGAATTTTGGATTTGGGTACGGGCAATGGGCGATTACTAGCATTGCTCAAGGTCGATCGCCCGGCGGCGGCAGGCGTGGCGCTGGATTTTTCGGAAACGATGTTGGCGGCGGTGCGCGATCGCTTTGGGGCCGATGACAAGGTGACGGTGGTGGCCCACAATCTCGATACAGCCTTGCCAGAGTTGGGGCGATTTGATGCGATCGTGTCGAGTTTTGCGATTCATCACCTCAGCCACGATCGCAAGCGATCGCTCTATCAAGAGGTATTTCAACGATTGGAGCCGGGGGGCATTTTCGCCAACTTGGAACATGTGGCTTCGCCAACGCCCCAGCTTCATGAGCAGTTTTTGAAAGCCATTGGCTATCGACCGGAAGAAGATGATCCGTCAAACCAATTGCTAGATGTTGAAACGCAGCTTCAATGGTTTCGAGATATTGGTTTTCAGCAGGTCGATTGCTATTGGAAGTGGTTGGAAATGGCGCTATTGATCGGTCTCAAGCCGGCCTAGTTTTTTGAGGATTGATGAGCGAATTTCAGGATTTTTTCTGGATTTTTGCGTTATAAATCCAGCACAATCGGTTACAGTTCTTTACAATCGAATTTAACGAAGCCAATCAGACCGCAACCCCAGGCCGTGATAACGGGGCAAGATGGCCGAGCCGATCGCCCGCTGAATCCATAGCCGGGGCATCGAAAGCTGACCTGAAACCTGTCTGAGCGATGCCGGTTTGGGTCGCGGTTGCCCGGCCTTTTCACCCATTTGTAAAGCACTTTAGAAAACCCGAAGCCCTATGACTGCGCTGGTTTCCCCGACTGACTCCCTGGCCCAGGAGGCCTTTCAAACCTGGCTGTGGCGTGGCTACCGAGTGCAATGGTTAGCCCAGGGCAGCGGCCAGCCGATCGTGCTGTTGCATGGGTTTGGGGCTTCGATCGGCCATTGGCGCAAAAATATCCCCGTGCTGGCCGCGGCTGGCTACCGGGTCTATGCGATCGATCTGTTGGGGTTCGGCGGTTCCCAAAAGCCCCCGATCAATTACAGCATGGAGCTTTGGCAAGATTTGGTTTTGGATTTTTGGGCTGAATTCATCCAAGAGCCAGCCCTGTGGGTGGGTAACTCGATCGGGGCACTGTTGGCCCTGATGTTGTCGGCGGCGGCTCCGGAACGTACCCGAGGAACGGTGTTGCTGAACTGTGCCGGGGGGCTAAATCACCGCCCCGAGGAGTTAAATCCGGTGTTGCGGTTGGTGATGGGTACGTTTGCCCAAGTGGTGAATACTCCAGGCATTGGGCGGTTTATGTTCAATCAAATTCGCCAAAAACACCGGATTCGCGGCACGCTCAAGCAGGTTTATGGCAACCCAGAGGCCGTTACGCCGGAACTGGTGGATTTGCTGCATGAACCTTCCGGGGATGAGGGCGCATACGAAACCTTTGCCTCGATTTTGGCTGCACCGCCGGGCCCCAAACCCGAAACGCTGCTGCCGCAAATTGCCGGGCCCCTGTTGGTGTTGTGGGGAGAAACGGATCCTTGGACACCGATTCAGGGGGCCAAAATCTATCAGGATTTGGCGAAAACGGCGGGCGATCGGGTGACGTTTGTGTCAATTCCCAAGACGGGTCATTGTCCCCATGATGAGCGTCCCGAAGTTGTCAACTCGGCGATCGTCAACTGGCTGAGTCAGATGGCTTGAGTGGGGCAGAAAATTTTTGATGTTTAACCTTTGGCGCTAAATCTTTGATGCTGAATCTTTGACGTTTAACCTTTGATTAGCCGCGCAACGAGGGCCCGTTGCGCCTAATTCACGCGGCGGCCGGGCCGATCGCGTTGCAAAACCTTGCAAAATTCAAGTCAAGTTGACCGCCAAGCCTGGCCCAATGGCAATATAGACGGGCCCGATGAAATGAGGAACTCGGCCCCCTTGTGATCGGCTGTTCCAGCATTTGGGAATTAGCCCCAGTCCATCCCGCGATCGGGGTCGTCCAGAGTTAATCAACCGCAACGTCAATCAACGGACAGGTGCTGTGTCAGTGCCGTACCCGCTGGCGTGCTGATTACGCGCAAATTACGAGGCACAGTTCTAAGCTGGCCGCTGATCGCATGACCGCCAATCCATCTTCCACCTCCCGATCGAACCGTCGCGCCCAAGCTGTCAAGTTTGTGAGGCGCTGGCATTTGGTGTTGTGGACTGAGCGGCTGCTGATCCTTGTGGCTTGGCTGAATTTGATGCTGGTGGCGTTCCACATTACCTATGTGCCGCTGCGATCGTGGTATTTGCGCGCGGCTCTGCTGGTGCGAGATTGGGGCACGGAAGTTCCCTTGCTGGGCCAAGTGGTGGGGCCACCGGGAGAAGTGCGGCTATTTTATGACCCAATCGTTGGGATCGAGCCGGAACGCCAAACCCAGGCCTATCTGAAAGTGGTTGATCAATTGGTGACGGTGCTGGAGCGCGGGGGAGTGGACTCGCCTCAGGTGTCGCCCCTGCTAGCGGATCTGCGCGATCGCAGCCAGGAAATGATTAACCAAAATCCTTTCACCCTATCCGATCGCACCGGTAGCTTGGAAATTATTAAAAACCGAATGCGCGATCGACTGGGCGTGGAGTCCTCCAAACGTGCCTTTGACACCTTTTGGAGCGTTGACTATCTTCGTTCGCGCACCTGGACCAGGGAACTCCGATTTTTTGATCGGGAAATTCGGTTTCAACTGCAAAGTAACTATTTCCGCAGCATTGGAGAAGACGGGCGACCCGCCGACTATTTTGGAATTTTAGATACGCCCTTTGTCATTTTGTTTGCGGCGGAATTTGTGGTGCGGACTTTGTGGATTCGTCGCCGCT
Source organism: Limnothrix sp. FACHB-881 (assembly GCF_014698135.1). Lineage (NCBI taxonomy): Bacteria > Bacillati > Cyanobacteriota > Cyanophyceae > Pseudanabaenales > Pseudanabaenaceae > Limnothrix > Limnothrix sp. FACHB-881. The sequence continues at coordinate 36,561 of NZ_JACJSN010000024.1, read as the reverse complement.
ATTCTGCCCTCAGTTGGCAAGCCGCCGCCTTCAGCCATTGGTGGGATCTGTTGTTCATTAGTCCCTTCTTCCGCTGGTTGCGAATTATTCCCGTGGTGATTCGTAGTAACAAGGCGCAATTCCCCAACCTGGAACCCATTCGGGCCCTGATCAGCCGAGGAATTTTGGCGGGCATTGCTTCAGAGTTAACGGAAGTGGTGGTGCTGGAATTTATCTATGGTCTCCAGAGTTCGGTGAAATCCGGCAGCCTGTCCCAGCAAATTTTGGATGTGGCGAATAATCCCTATGTGGAAGTGAATGACGTAAACGAGATTCAGGCGATTTTTGATCGGGTTTTACAACTGAGTCTCTATCGCGTGCTGCCGGAAATTCAAGAGGATTTAGCCAAACTTTTGGCCTATCAAATGGAGTCGGTTTTGGCTCGCACGCCAACCTATCAAGCCCTGCGAGCTTTTCCGGGGTTCAGCAATTTTTCAAATCAGTTGGCGGGGCAAATTGCGGCCAATCTATCTGCCATTGCCACTAATGTGCCCCAAAAGGCCTACAAAACCTTTGCAGTTGCTGATCCTGAGGCGGAAAAGTTGCTTGAAAAGTTAGTCGAGGATGCTTCGCTTGCATTCCGCAAGGGATTGGCAGAACCCAAAACTCAGCAGGAGTTGCAAGAGCTGATTTTTGATTTGTTAGAAGAGCTGAAGTTGAGCTACATCAAACGATCGCGCGATCGGGCGGATTCGTTGCAAATTTTGCAGGAAACGGAGCAGTTGCGGCTCAAGGCGGGTAAGCCCAAACTTTGATGTTGCTCAGCAGCTTGGATTTCGCTCAGTCCAAACCCAGCCAGCACAGACCAGCCGATCGCAACCGAAATTTCTTAACTCACGCTTAACGAACATGCTTAACTAAACTGTCGTTGGGCAAAGCGCTGAGCAACGGTTAAGCGGCAGGTGATGTTATGCAAGTGGTGAAAACGGTGGCGGCCTTGCGCTGCGCAATGGAATTGTTTCGATCGAGCGCTGCTGGCATCGCGATCGGCTTGGTTCCCACCATGGGGGCCTTGCATGAGGGCCATCGCAGCCTGATGACCCGGGCCCGATCACAATGTGGCCGGGTGGTGGTCAGCATCTTTGTCAATCCACTGCAATTTGGCCCCCAAGAAGATCTGGAGCGCTATCCTCGAAATTTGGCGGCGGATTTGGCCCTTTGCGAAGCGGCGGGCGTGGATTTGGTCTTTGTCCCCACGCCTGCGGCATTGGGCGTGGCAGCCGATCGCGCGGAACTGACCCAAGTGGTGCCGCCGGACGGCTTGGCCAACGTGCTCTGTGGGCGATCGCGGCCGGGGCATTTCCAAGGGGTAACCACGATCGTGACCAAGCTGTTGAATGTGGTGCAGCCTGATTTGGCCTTTTTTGGCCAAAAGGATGCCCAGCAGGTGGCGATTTTGCGGCGGTTGGTGGCGGATTTGAACCTGCCGGTGGAGCTGATTACCTGCCCGATCGTCCGGGAGAGCGACGGTTTGGCCCTCAGCTCCCGTAACCAATACCTGAGCGCTCCGGAACGACAGCAGGCCTTGGCCATTTTCCAAAGTCTGCAAGGGGCGATCGCCCAGTTCCAGGCCGGCGAGCGATCGGCGGCGGCCCTGCTGGAACCGGTGCGATCGACCCTGAGCCAAGCGCCGGGCCTGAGCCTGGACTATGCCGAGCTGGTGGATCCCGACTCCCTCACGCCTCTCCAAACCCTGGAGCAGGCGGGCCTGTTGGCGGTGGCGGCCCAGGCGGGATCGGCACGCCTGATTGACAATGTGATTCTGCAAACGCGCCGGCCGATTGTGGCGATCGATGGGCCAGCGGGCGCGGGCAAGTCCACCGTAACCCGACGGGTGGCCCAACAATTGGGGTTGCTTTATTTGGATACGGGAGCCATGTATCGATCGGTGGCTTGGTTGGCCCTCGATCGGGGTTTGGATCCCGCCGATCGCCTGGCCATGGCCGAGCTATCCGCCGATTGCACCATCCGCTTTGGCGAACCGGTGACCCCCGGTGGCGAACAGCGCGTTTGGATCAATGGCCAAGAGGTGACCAGTTTGATTCGGACTCCGACCGTTACGGCCCAAGTGTCCGTTGTGGCGGCCCATGCGGAGGTGCGGCGGGCCTTGGTGGCCCAACAACGGGCGATCGGGCGCTGTGGTGGCCTGGTGGCCGAAGGGCGCGACATTGGCACCCATGTTTTTCCCGAGGCGGAGGTGAAAATCTTTTTGACCGCCACCCCCCGAGAGCGGGCCAAGCGACGACTACAGGATTGGCGCGATCGGGGCCAAACCGACCTGCCCGATCTAGACAGCCTGGAAGCCGCCATCACCGAGCGCGATCACCAAGACAGCAACCGTGCGGTGGCCCCCATGGTTAAGGCAATTGACGCTTGGGAGTTGGTCACCGATGGCATGACGATCGAGCAAGTGGTGCAAGCGATTGTGGCGCGGGTTCCTTAGGGGCTGTCATCCTGGGGCTGAATTTCGATTCGGGGCAACTGGCGATCATCTCCGGGGCGGAGTAGGCGCGATCCCTTGGGTTCAAAATCCGATGACAGGCCCTAATTTTAGGCGGCGACGGTGACCAGCGATTGGGTGGCTGGGGCGATCGAACCGGGGGCAGCGCGTTGACCGGGAATCGCCACCGTGAACTCCGTGCCCCAGGCGGGATCCGTGGCGCAAATCAGTTGACCGCCGTGTTTTTCCACCACGATTTGATACCCGATCGCCAGGCCCAGCCCCGTGCCGCGGCCCACCGGCTTGGTGGTAAAGAAGGGATCGAACATCCGTTGCTGCACCGATTCCGGAATCCCGGGGCCATTGTCCCGGATCCGCACCACAAACAAACCATCGCTCACTCGCGCCTCCGTGGAAATCACAATTTCTGGGTGTGGACATTGGCCCCGCAACGCCGCCTCTTCCAGCGCATCCACCGCATTCACCAGCAAGTTCACAAACACCTGGCTCATCAAACCGGGGTAACAGTCCACGGGCCAAGCCTCGTCGTATTGCGTCACCACATGAATGGTGGGCGACGAGCCATTGCCCTTTAATCGATGCCCCAAAATCATCAGGGTGCTGGTGAGGGCTTCGTGCAAATCCACCCGGCGCATTTCCTGGCCATCCATGCGCGAAAAATTCCGCAAATCATGCACAATATTGCGAATTCGCTCTGTGCCTTCGCGCATCGATCGCACCACCTTTGGCAAATCATCCACCAGGAAATCGAGGTTTAAATCATCCTGGTAATCCCTAATTTCTTCAGGGGGATGGGGATAGGTTGCTTGATACATTTCCAGCAGCGTTAGCAACCCGTTCATATATTCCTGAACATAGTCCAAATTGCCATAGACAAACGAGGTGGGATTATTAATCTCGTGGGCAATTCCGGCCAACATTTGGCCCAAGCTGGACATCTTTTCAGTCTGAATGAGTTGGGCTTCCGTGTCCTTCAAATCCGTGAGGGCGGCCGACAATTCACGGGTGCGCTCTTCCACGCGCTGCTCCAAGGCCAAATTGGCTTGTTCCAGGTGCTCGTTCGCCTGTTCCAATTTTTCAAAGGAGGCTTTTAATTGCCGACCCATGGAATCAAAGGAATGGGAGAGCGCACTGAGTTCCACAATCGGCGATCGGGGCGGTAGGGTTTGTTTTTGATCGATCGCAAACCGTTCCGCCGCTTCGGCCAACTGCTGTACGGGCCGGCTAATCGTCCGGGTGGTGACCACTCCCAACACCACCGATCCCGCCACGGCCAAGGCACAAATCCAGATGGTTTGTTCAGTGCTGCGATCCACTTCCCGGGTCAAGTCTGATCGGGGGATGGCCAACAGGATTTGCCAATCTAAGCCCTCTAAACCATTCCAACTGGCCGATCGCACAAAATAAGGCTGATCTTGCAAGGGGGTTTCCAGCTCCACATTTTGCAAAAGCTGCCCATCTTTGGCCCGCACCAGACCCCCCAAAGATTTCAAGACCTGATCGTTGGTGTTATCCATCGACAGGCGCTGAATGGAACCGCTTTCTTGCGAGAAGCTATTACCCGTAGAAGCGGCAATTACCTTACCGTCTCGCTCCAACAAATAGACCCTGGCGTTAGGGGTAATGTGGAGGGCTTGGAGTTGTTGTTGCAAGGCATCAAACAGAAAATCGATGCCAATCACGCCCTTGAGCGATCGATTCTTTTCGCTATAAACGGGGTAGCTGGCAGACACCGCCAGCCGCTTGGTGGGTTCACCGGTCTCCCAGGTATAAATGGAACTCCAGGTGGGACTTTTGGCCCGAACACCTGCTAAATACCAGTCGTCCGTTCGCGGCTCATAATCATACAAATCCAGTTGCTTTTTAACCTGTCCATTGCTGTCCAACAGCGATCGTGTAACCTTGCCCGAATGCTGTTGGGGATCAATTACCTCTGATACCAAATCGCCATTACTCAGCCGTTCAATCCCAACAAACAACCCTCGAGGATTGGCAAAGTTAATGTAGGTCATGCCGGGATAAATTCGCATACTCTGCCAGAGTTGCTGTTGGATGGCTCCCAAGTCTTCGGAGGAGATCACATCCCGAGCCAGAAGCTGGGCGTTGATGGCATTAATTTGCTGAGGCTGTCGCAACTCCTGTAACAACTTAGATTCAACCGTTTCAACCGTGTGGTTTTCCAGATGATCCACCATTCGACCAACGGCCTGGCGGCTATTTTGGATCGACCAATAGGCACTCAGACCAACAGCCAAGCCCACTTCCAGGCAAAACGGAATAATTAACAAAAACTTGAGGCGAATCCAAGCACCTTTGCGGATTCCTGCCCCTTTGGCCGCACCACTCGATCGCTGTTGATGTTGAACCATCGTCATAGCCGCCATCCACTTTCCTAAATGAATAGTTGTAGACCGTCAGTTGGAAAAAACTAGGGAAGGCGCGATCGCGCTGCGAGTCCACGGCAGAACATCCCAGACAGATGCTCAGCAAACGACGCTTCACACAACAATTGGTATGCCAGGATACCATCTGACTTCGATTGTGACCCAAGAAATTTAGGCTAATTTGAAAGTTCTTTGGAAGTTTTGAAGTTTAAATTTGCTGAAATTGACTCATTTTGTTTAGATTTAAGGGGTTTTTAAATTCCCAAGCGCTGTTGCTTGCTTAGACTCGGCTTTTTGCCAGCCAAGCCCGCAGACTCAATCGCCCCTTCAGGATGGAATCCGGCGGCCCTGGAGCTTTGGGCAAAAGGCATCAAAATAGAAACGGCCGGCGAATATTGCTGCTGGTGGCCATTCGGTGTTTGATGGATGGTTTGGCATGTTGGGTGGTTGGGTTTGTGCCTGGCTCTTGCAGTAGGAGGTTAAAAACGTGGCTAGCGGATTTGTTTCGCAATCGATCGCCCCAGGGGCAACATCCCCGATCGCGGATCCCCATCAGTTTGCAGCGCGGCATATTGGGCCAGACGCGATCAAAACGGCGGCCATGCTGGAGGCCATGGGGCTGGAGTCGATCGACCAATTAATCAATAAAACAATCCCGGCAGATATTCGACTGAATCGATCGCTCCAGTTGCCCCCGGCCATGACGGAAACGGCGGCCCTGGCCCGACTGCGGGAAATTGCCAGCCAAAACCAAACTTGGCGATCGTTTATTGGCACGGGCTACTACGGCTGTATTGTGCCCGGCGTGATTCAGCGGAATGTGTTGGAAAATCCCGGCTGGTACACGGCCTACACGCCCTACCAGGCGGAAATTGCCCAAGGTCGGCTGGAGGCGCTGCTGAATTTCCAAACCCTGGTTTGTGATTTGACCGGGTTGGAAATTGCCAATGCGTCCTTGCTGGATGAGGCGACGGCGGCGGCGGAAGCCATGGCCCTCAGCTACGGCGCGACCAAATCGAAAACGGCGCGGGCCTTTGTGGCCGATCGCGGTTGCCATCCCCAAACGATCGCCCTGTTGCAAACCCGGGCCCAACCGCTGGGGATTGAGGTGATCGTCACGGACTGGCGATCGCTGACGGCGGCGGACTGGACGGCCCAGGGTATTTTCGGGGCGATCGTCCAATACCCGACCACTTTGGGGGCGATCGAGGACTACCGCCAATTGGTTGATCAAGCCCACGCCGCCGATGCGCTGGTGACGGTGGCCACGGATCTGTTGGCCTTGACCCTGCTGGAACCACCGGGAGATTGGGGTGCAGACATTGCGATCGGCAGTTCCCAGCGGTTTGGTGTACCCCTCGGCTATGGTGGCCCCCACGCGGCCTTTTTTGCGACGCGCGATCGGTTCAAGCGGCAAATGCCCGGCCGGATCGTCGGCGTGTCCAAGGATGCCCAGGGCAAGCCGGCCCTGCGCCTGTCGCTGCAAACCCGTGAGCAACATATCCGCCGGGACAAGGCTACCAGCAACATTTGCACGGCCCAAGTCCTATTGGCGGTGATGGCGGCCATGTATGCCACCTACCACGGGCCGGCGGGTTTGCAGGCGATCGCCCAGCGGGTGCGTCACCAAACCGTCAGCCTGGCCCAGTCGCTGCAAGCTCTGGGTTATGACCTGGCGGAAAACTCCCAACTGTTCGACACGATCGCCCTGAAACCCACGGCGCGATCGCCCCATCGATCGGCCGCCGAGGTGCAAATCGCCGCCGAAGTGCGCCAGGTGAATTTGCGCTACCTGCCCGACGGGTCGATCGTCCTCAGCCTGGACGAAACGACCACCGAGCAGGATTTGGAGCAACTGATCAAGATCTTTGGTGGCCAGGCGATCTCCCCTGTGGAACCGCCCGCCCTGAGCCGATCGCGCACCAGCGACTACCTGACCCATCCGGTCTTTAACCGCTACCACAGCGAAACGGAGCTGCTGCGGTATTTACATCGCTTGGAAGCCAAAGACCTAGCCCTGAATCAATCGATGATTCCGCTCGGGTCTTGCACCATGAAGCTGAACGCCACGGCGGAAATGATTCCCGTTACCTGGCCGGAGTTTGGCAACCTGCACCCCCACGCGCCCCGATCGCAGGCGGCCGGCTACCAAGTTCTGTTTGAGGAGCTGGAGCGGGATTTGGCGGAAATCACCGGCTTTGCGGCCGTGTCCCTGCAACCGAACGCCGGTTCCCAAGGGGAATATGCCGGATTGCTGACCATTCGCCACTACCACGCGGCCCGGGGCCAGGGCGATCGCACCGTTTGCCTGATTCCCCAGTCGGCCCACGGCACGAACCCCGCCAGCGCCGTGATGGTGGGGCTGCAAGTGGTACCGGTGGCCTGCGATGCCAACGGCAACATTGACCTCGACGACCTGCGGGTCAAGGCCGACCAACACGCCGATCGCCTGGGTGCGTTGATGATCACCTATCCCTCCACCCACGGCGTATTTGAGACGGCGATTCGGGAAATCTGCGCGATCGTCCACGATCGGGGCGGCCAGGTCTACATGGACGGCGCGAACCTGAACGCCCAGGTGGGCCTCTGTCGTCCCGGCGATTTCGGGGCCGATGTGTGCCACCTGAATTTGCACAAAACCTTCTGCATTCCCCACGGCGGCGGCGGCCCCGGCATGGGGCCGATCGGCGTGGCGGAGCACCTGGCTCCCTTTTTGCCCCCCACCGATTGGCAGGCGATCGCCCAGGCCCCCACGGGCGACGGCTCGATCGGCTTGGTCTCCGCTGCCCCCTTCGGCAGCGCCAGCATTCTGCCTATTTCCTGGATGTACATTCGGATGATGGGCGCGGACGGCCTAAAACGCGCCACGGAACTGGCGATCCTAAACGCCAACTACATCGCCCATCGGCTCGATCGCCACTTCCCCGTGCTCTATCGCGGTGAGGCCGGCTTCGTGGCCCACGAATGCATCCTCGATCTGCGCGGCGTGAAACAATCGGCGGCGATCGAAGTGGACGACATCGCCAAGCGGCTGATGGACTACGGCTTCCACGCGCCCACCGTTTCCTGGCCCGTGTTGGGCACAATCATGGTCGAACCCACCGAAAGCGAATCGAAAGCCGAGATCGATCGCTTCTGTGATGCCCTGATCGCCATTCGGGAAGAAATTCGGGCGATCGAATCGGGCACCATGCCCCGCGACAACAACGCCCTGAAGCACGCACCCCACACCGCCGATGTGCTACTGAAAGCTGACTGGGATCGCCCCTACAGCCGCGAGCAGGGAGCCTACCCCGCCCCCTGGACGCGCGAAGTGAAATACTGGCCGCCGGTTTCTCGAATCGACAACGCCTGGGGCGATCGCAACCTGGTTTGCGCCTGTTTGCCCATGGAGGCCTACGCCGAACCCAGCTAGAACGGGTAACGAATAACCGAACGTGAATTGAGGAGATCTTGAGCAGTTGCCTAGGCGAGCGCCTCTGTAACTTCTCAAGGTCTCCGCTTTCTTATGGGCACTTTCTATAGACGATCAACAGTTCTTCTACTCTGCGTTAGCGCGATCGCTACCCCAGAATAATTCCAAAGCCGATTCATCTAGCAGATAAGCCGAGGTTTGATCGCCAATCACTCGCTTGCCCATCCTCGGAAAAATAGCCATATCTAAGGGTTTATTTTCGCCACCCATTAGATAAACCAACTCTTCATCAAACGGGTTACGCAAGTGGTGTGGCTGTTGCGGAATACCAAACCCCATGAAGTCTCCGGGCCCCACTTCGTATTCCGCCTCACCAATTTCCGCAATGCCCCGACCCGACAAAATATAAACCCACTCTTCTTCGGTTTGGTGGGCATGGTAAATAAACGACTCTTTACCAGGCGGCACTCGGGCGATCGTGATGCCAATTTGTTTGAGGCCAGCTACCCGACCCAAAAACCGCATATCAATTTCTGAATTGGGATTCAGGGGGTGTTGGAATTTGACTGCATCCATCGCATCAATTTCAGATGCTCTGATCAAGGCAGGTGGCTTTTCGGGGTTCATGATCTGGACTCTCTAGGATGATGTATGAACTGAAGCCAGACGAGCTGTTTTTGGATCACACTGAAACTGATCGATTTTGCCCTCGTGGATTTTTTGAATCCTGGCTTCAATCACCGCCAACGGATTAAAAAGTTATTTTTTAGGGTTTACGGGCTTTCCAAATCGATCAAGCAGTTTCAACGCCAAGCATGCAAGATCAACATTCCATGTAATAGCAGTTGGCGGTTAAATTGGGCTTTACTCGGATGGATTTTCGACAGAGGATGGCGGTTCAGTATTCTCGGTTGTTGTTTGGGTAGTATCTGGACTGCTAGGGGGCGTTTGCAGTTGTTGCATGAACCAAGCCGCAGCGGCCGTGTTGGTTTCCGTGGCCAGTCGCTCCAGGGTTTGTTCTAGCAGGGCGATCGGTAAACCGGCTAGCACCTGCGATTGTTCCAACAATCGATAGTGACCAGATTCATCCAAACCAAAGGCAAAAATCCGCGACCCCTTAACATCAACCACCCAATATTCAGAAATTCCTAAACTCGCATAGAGCTGTTTTTGTTCATCCAAATCTAGGCTGAGGGTGGTGTCAGCAATTTCGCCCACCAAGTCGGGCCGGCGATCGCGTTGCAGATTAATTCGACGCGGCTGGCCCGGTTGCCACTGGGGAATATTATCCCCTCGATAGAGTACCAAATCGGGCGAACAGGCGTGGGTTTCTGGCGATTCTAGTAGGCAACGACCGTAGGATTGCAGGGTGGTTTCTGGATGGAGAAACGCCCAAACAAAGAAAACAGCCGTCATTAAATCGCTAAACGCCGCATGATTCGGCCCTTCAAATCCCATATTGACCCACAACCAATCGTGATGAAATGCAATTTTTTGCCAACCTGAGTGAACGTCACGAACCGCTAGGTAATCTGCCCAAGTTGCGTCGTGGTTTTCCCAGATTGCGTCGTGCTGTTTCCAGTGAGGCACTGGTGGCGGAGCTGTAGTTTTGTCAATTGCTAAGGTCATCGATCGCCTCCTAGGATCTCTGATCTGCTCTCACTTTGCTGGCCGAAAACGCGATCGCTGCTGTTATTGCTGTTATATAGATTCTCTTTGCAAGTCAGCTCTCAATCAGGTCTCTAATCAAGATTGTGATCCTGTTAGTTGGGTTTTGGGTAGGTGTTGCTAATGGGGTTCCCGATCGCGCTGGTGGGGCAATTGTCCGCAGGGCTTGAGGTTAGCGGATTTTGCTGATCTGCGAAGGTGCGTAAACCGTCCAAAATATTCAGAATTTGAGCGGTGTTCAGGCGATCAAGTGCCTCTTGGCCCTGACTGGCCCAGGTAACCCAAGGCTCTGTGCCGCTGGCCGCTGACCATTGGGCCAACTGCTCCACAAAACCGCGCATCTGGCGCAGGGTCATGGTTTGGCGCAGGGATCCTTCATAAACCAAGAGCCACGATCGCACCACCAGGGGATTGGGGGCCGCTTCGGTGAGCTGAATCGGGGCGATCGCCCGGCTCTGTGCAGCTAAATCCGTTGGGGCCAGAGGCGGCGGGGGTTGCTCTGCGGCCTGTTGCAAGGCAGCTTTCAGAGCCACATCTAGGCTGGAGGGATGGTCGGCCCCTGAGTTTATCGGGGGGGTGGCTGGGATTGGGGGTTGGGCTGGGTTGGGGCCGTTGGGCGGCGATTCTGTAGGCGATTTTGTGGGTAATTTTACGGGTAATTCTGGGGCTAGCGCTGGGGTCAGTTCAAAATTTAACGCCTTGAACGCTAGTGCCGGATCTCCCGTGGACTCCGTTGTTAGGTTGGGTTCCGGCTCCGGTGCAAATGTCGGCTCTGATCTCCATGGTGCTTGCGGAATCCAGTCTTCAAAATTCTCTAACCCTCTCCAAGTCTCTAGGGTTTCTGGGTTGTGGGGTGGGTCGGGGGCGATGGGATGCGGGTTCGATCGCCCCGCGATCGGTGTTGGAACCACCGGAACCGCCGGAAAGTACAAACAAAACTGGCTGCCTCGCCCCAAGGTGCTGCGTACTTGGATTGTGCCCCCCAGCATGGCCGTGAGCCGCTTGACGATCGCCAGTCCCAACCCTGTGCCGCCATATTCTCGCTCGCACTGCCCTTCGCTTTGAATAAAGGCCTCAAAAATTCGGGCCTGCTGGTCGGGCGCAATGCCAATTCCCGTATCTGTGACCGTCAACCGCAGATTGAGCGTGGGTTCCGGAAGGGCTTCGGGGTTGGGTTGTCCCGTAAAGTTGGGATTAACAAACGCGGGATGAGTGGGCGGCGGTGGCGGTGGCGCTGGGCGATCGGGGTTGTTGGCCGCCTGGGGAACCGCATGGCTGGGGATGGTTTGTAGGGAAATTGTGACATGGCCACGCTCGGTGAACTTCACGGCATTGCCCACCAAGTTGACCAAAATTTGGCGGAGGCGCACGGAGTCAAAGGTGATCAACTCAGGGATTCGATCGGCCACGGCCACCTGCACCTGAATGCCTTTTTGTTGGGCCGCCACCGTAAACATTTCCGCCACCTCACGCAACACTAAGCGCGGCCGAATGGGGCCCCAGTGCAAAACCAGTTTTCCCGCTTCAATTTTTGAGAGATCCAACAAATCGTTAATTAAAGCCAACAGGGTTTCCCCGCTTTGGGTCATGACCTGAAGCCACGATCGGGTTTTGGGGTCTCGGGCTTCCCGTTGCAGCAGTTCACAAAACCCCAAAATGGAGTTCATGGGGGTGCGAATTTCGTGGCTGAGGTTCGCTAAAAATTCGCTCTTGGCGCGGTTGGCCAAGTCGGCGGCTTCTTTGGCTTGGCGCAGGGCGGCTTCGGCGGTGGCGCGGGATTGGGCCATGGCCATCAATGTGCCGACTTGCTGGGCCCATTTGATGCTGCCGGGTTCCCAAGCGGCGGGCTGGTTCATGGCCAAGACAAAGCAAGCCACCAGTTCACTGCGGTAGTGAATGGGCAACACCCCGATCGAACTCATGCCCTGTTCGGCTAACCAGTGGTCAATGGCAGCGTTCAGGGAATTTGAGCGATCCGCAGAATCGGGCAACAGAATTGGTTCTGCGCGATCCAGGCGATCGCTCAACCAATCCAACGGCAACAGCAGGGTTGAGGGATCCGGCGTGAGCGGACAAGCCACCTGATCCGTGGGCCGCAACCAATAGCCATCCAGGCTCCAGGGCTGACCGGCGGCCGGCCGCGAACAAAACCAGGCATGGCTCAGATGCAGGGCGGAAACCACCGTGGAGAGCGTGGTGGCCAGGGCAATGCCAATATCTTCGTTCAAAAACTGCTGGGATAGGCTGGCTAAGACCCGATCGCGGTGCGATCGCCGTTGCAAAACCTCCAACAGCCGTTTCAGATCCGTGATGTCGTTGGCCGTTCCCAACAACAGTTGCGGCCGCCCCTGCTGATCCCAGCTAAAAACCGTTTCCCGACTGCTGAGGGTGCGCCATTCTCCATTGGCATGACGCATTCGATATTCCCGCTCCAAAACCTGACCCACCTCAGTTCGCGCACAGGTGCGCCCATATTGCAGCAGCGCCAACCAGTCATCGGGGTGGAGCACATCCACAAAGGAACCTTGGGCCATCCGCTGAATTTCCGGCACTGAGTAGCCCAGCAGGGTTTCCACCGCTTGATTGACATAGACCAACTCTTGATCCAACAGGTTGTAGAGGTAGAGCAAGTTGGGGGTGGAGTCGGCCAACTGCTGCACAAACCGCTGGCTTTCGGCCAGTTGGGCCGTGCGTTCCTGAACGCGCTGTTCTAGCTGTTCGTTCAGTTGGCGCAAGGCTCCTTCAACGGCCTTGAGGGGGGTGATGTCTGCAATGTTTCCCAGCAGTTGGGTGGGATGACCTTGGCGATCGCGCGAGAAGATCGTTAACCGTTCAAAGAGCCAGCGCCATTCCCCGTCCGATCGCTGCATTCGATATTCCCGCTCGCAAATTTCCCCATCCGTGCAGCTCAAAACGGTGTCGTAGTGATGGGCCAAGCGCTCAAAATCGTCGGGATGCACCAGGCGCACCACCATGGCGCTGGTCATGGCCTGGATTTCCCGAGGGGTGTAGCCCAAAATATCCTGCACCGCATGGTTGATGTAGAGGGTGCGGTGCTGGGTCAGGTCGTAAAGATAGACCATGTTGGGGTTCGCGTCGGCCATTTTTTGCAGCATGTGTTGACTGTGGGCCAGGTCGGTGGACTGTTCGGCGGCGCGGGTCGCTAATTCCGTGTTGAGGCGATCGATCGCGCGGTTTGCCCGCTGCCGTTCCAGCTCGGCCGCAGCCCGGGCCGCAAAAATTCGCAAAATGGTGATGTGGTTGGGATCCTCGGGCAACGGCTGCGTATCCATCACAATCAAGGCCCCGATCGTTGTGCCTTGGGAGTCTTGGAGGGGCACGCCTGCATAGCTTTCGGCTCCCAGGTTGCGCAGGTTGGTTCCTTGGGGAAATTGGGATTGCAAACTTTGCCCACAGGTGTAGGTTTGGCCACCAAAGACGATCGCACAGGGGTGATGGGTCCAGTAATAGGCAAAACTGGTTCCCCATTCCGTTTGATTCCACCAGGCCAACACCTCCGCTTGGTGGCATCGATGATCCATGACACTGGTGAGGAAGGCATAGCGAACGCCCAGGGATTCTGCCAACAGCCGCACACAGTTCTCAAAAAAGGCTTTGCCGGTGCTGGTGGTGGCTTCGACCAAGGCCCGCAACATGGCTTCTCGGCGCTGGAGGTCGCTGATGTCTTGGAAGGCTAAAAACAAACAGGCTTGGCCGTCCAGCTCGATCGGGGCGGCAGACAGTTGCACCAATTTGCGCTGGCCGTTGAGATCGTGAATCGCCAGTTCCGGCGACTGGTAATAGCGACCGGTTTGGATGGTGGAGCGAATTTGTTGATAGTCCCGATCGCGCAAAAATCCCTGAAGTGACTGCACGCTGAGGCCTTGCACTTCCGCTGGCAAGTAGCCGGCCAAGCGCGTGAAGGCTTCATTGGCTTCCAAAATCAAACCTCCTCCATCCAAAATTAGGCCAGGAGAAGGATTAAGTCGAAAAACCGCCATCCAGCGCGATTCAGTCAGGCGCAAGGCTTGGGCAATGGACTGACTGACCCGATCGCGATCGGGATTGCGATAAATCAAGGCGCGATCGGTGGCGGCCAAGGTTGGGAGGTGCGATCGGTTCCAGGGGCGCTCAAGGGCAGGTTGGCTAGATTCCGGTTTGCCGGATTCTGGTTTGATAGATTCTGGTTTGGTCGATCCAAGTTGTAAGCGATTCGGTTCGATCGCCCCCCCAGATCCGTCGGATCCAGCCAACTCCGACAGCCCTGGCTCAGGAACCGCCGCCGCCTGCGTTTCGGCGGCCTGTTCCAATCCTTCCAGCCGCAAGCCCACCGCCAACGACAGGGCCACCGCTTGCAATTCCCGCTGGGCAAGAATGGACAGGGGCGGCACTAGAGCCGACTGCACGGCCATGAGCCAACCCCAATGGTGTTGTTGGGGAGCAATGGGAATCGCCACAAAGCATTGAATTTGCAAGGCCTTGAGATGTTGCGACAGCAGGGGCGATCGCCCCTGCAGCGGCCCTGCCACCCCAATCACCGGCTCCACCACCGTGATCGGCAGCAGCGGAAACTGCAACGGCAACTCCCCACCCAAGCGGCTGTCCTCGTCGGGGCGGCTAGATTCATAAACCACCTGTAATGCTTGGTTATGGATCCGCTGGGCAATCAACACCGCATCCACCCCCAACTGCAGCCGCAAATCGTGCAGGGCGGCTTGGGCAATGCGCGGCCAGCGATCGCCCCGGGCCAGCCGCTCCATCACTCGCTGGGCCAGATTTCCCGTTTCCGTTGCCCGCTGTTCGCGCGATCGCTCAACGCTGTGGCCCATGTCCGGGCGATCGAGAAAGGTCTCACTCAGTGCCATAGCAAAAACGAACCGCACCTCAGTTTGGAATAGGCGGAACCTTCTATTCTGCATTTGCACTAGGAGTCTGGGGTGATGGCAAGCAAGCACCATTACCGCCCAAGAATCCTTCGAGGCTTCCCAATTATTTGCCGAAACTCCCGGCCTTCCTCAGACGCTTGCGAGTCAATGAACTGGCGAGCAAATTTCCCAGAAATACCGCCAAGAAATGTTTCTCGGAAAGATCACCAAAGGTATTCCCCAAGGACATTACTCAGGGATATGGCCCAGAAACAGGTCTGAGCAAGCCGGGATCCTCACACCAGGAATTGGCAATTGGCAAGCTGCACTTGAACTTAGGTTCTACTTCAATTGTGTCTTTTTTAAACTGTAATGGCCTTAAATGATCAAATTGTGTCGATCGACCCAACGAAGGCGCGATCGCACGTCACCGCCAATCAATATTTGTTGCTGTATATCAATATCTGTTGATCATCTGTCGATTATCTATCGATTACCTACTGATCATTTTTTACTGATTATCTATTGATCTCTATCGATATTGGTCTCTATCAATTTTTGCCTATAAAAGCGTGAGTTTAAGATATAAAAAATGAGTTTAGATGTGAGTTTGAAAGCATAAATCAACAGCTATATCAAAAATCAACAGTCATATCAAACCGCAAAGGGGGCGCACGGCCGCACGCCCCGATCCGAACTGTCAGAAACTACGGCAAAAACCTAGCCTAAGCTTGACCGCAATTGCAGCCGGAATTGCCACAGCAAGCGCCGCCTTCATGGCCATTGGCGCAGGCTTCGCTGCAATAGTGTTTTCCGTCTTTTTGGATGGCGGTTGCCAAGTCCACAGTGCAGAGGCAAGGGCCGCAGTCGCATTTTTGAGTGGTCGTCGTCATGGGTTGCTCCTAGCAATCTCACTGAGCAGTGAGGCGAGTGGGTTGAAGATCCCTAAGATCCCCGATCGAGGATGGTGCGTCGCTGGGTCGTTGGTTGTTGCCCAAGGGGGAGTTCCCCGAGTTCTGGGCCCGGCATGGGGTTCCAGAAATGAATCCAAGCCATGACCTGATCGCGATTGGCGTTTGAGGTGGGGATCTCAAAATTGGGGTCTGAGTTGGGGTCTAAGTTGAAACCTAAGTTGATCTTAGGTCAGCTTTAGATGAATAGCTGAACGTTTGTTCAGATGTTGCTACTTTAGCATGACTTTTCCCACGACTGTCAAGGGTCGATCGGGGAAAGGAAAAATTTACCGAGAATGCTGAAGCGGTTGATCAACCCTTAAGCCATGCCCCTAGGCAGTTTTGATGACCCTAGGCATCGCTCAACTGCCAGCAACTGGCGATCGGCATTCGCCAACCCACCCCAAAGGCCTGATCGCTGACCTTGAGCACCGGGGGCGTTTGTCGCCGTTTAAATTCAGCCCGAGCGACAAGGTGCATCACCCGCCGCACGGTGGCCGACTCGTGACCAGCGGCCACCAAATCCGCGAGGGATTGCCGACGATTCACCAGGCGATCGAGAATGTCATCCAAAACTTCATAAGGGGGCAAGGAATCTTGATCCAGTTGGTCGGGGCGCAGCTCGGCGCTGGGGGGCTTGTTCAGTACGTTGCTGGGCACGATTTCCGCCCCCTGGGACACCAACCGCGCAAAGGCAGCCGCGCCCACTTGCCCCTGATTGAGCCAATGGCAGAGGGAATAGACGCGGGTTTTGGGCACATCGGCGATCGCGGCCAAGCCGCCGTTGGTGTCGCCATACAGGGTGCAATAGCCCACGGCCATTTCGGATTTGTTGCCTGTGGAAATGAGCAAATAGCCAAATTTGTTGGCCAAGGCCATTAACAAATTGCCGCGAATGCGCGATTGCAAATTCTCTTCGGTCACGTCCGGTTGGGTTTGGGCAAAGGGTTCCGCTAGGGTTTGCTCAAAGGTGGCCATCAAGTCCCCGATCGGGAGTTTCAGGGTTGGGAAACCCAAGTTTTCCGCCAGGGCCAGGGCATCGGCGATCGAGTGGTCGGAACTGTAAGGGGAAGGCATCAACACGCCCAAAACGTTTTCGGCCCCCAATGCCGCCACGGCCAAGGCTCCAACCAAGGTGGAATCAATCCCCCCACTGAGGCCCAGCACAATTTTGCGAAAGCCACATTTGCGGGCATAGTCCCGAATGCCCAACACGAGGGCTGACCACAGTTCCGCATCGGTGCTGGGAGCCAGGGGAGCCAGCAATCCAGTTTGTTCTGGCAGGGGTTGCTCATCTGCCAACAGGGGCAAGCTGTGGGGCCAAGATCCTTCCTGGCCGGTGACCACAAAATCGCGGGTTTCCGGATCAAATTCCGTGATGATTAACCCGGTTTCAAAGCTCGCTCCCCGGGCCGCGATCGCCCCTGTGCGACTGATGACCAAGCTGGTGCCATCAAAGATCAGATCATCATTGCTGCCCACCTGATTGACATAGGCGATCGGGAAACCATAATTCAAAACCGAATGTTGCAGCATTTCTTCGCGCAACCGAGGCTTCCCGATCGTGTAGGGCGATGCGGACAGATTCACCACCCAATCCACATCACAATCCGCCAACTCCGCCAGGGGATCCACATCATAGAATTTGCGGCCCCAAAACTGATTGTTGTTCCAAATATCCTCACAGATTGTTACGCCGATTTTGATGCCATCGAGCGTGAACCATTCCGCTTTTTTACCCGGCTCAAAATAGCGCCCCTCATCAAAAACATCATAGGTGGGCAGCAGTCGTTTACTAAACACATGCCGCAGGGCACAACTATCAATCAGCACTGCGCTATTAAAGAGACTTTTTCCACCTTCGGTCGCCAACAAATTGCCAATGATTGTCCCCGTCAGCACGGCCAGATTAGGCGGCAGCTCACGGGCCAGCTTGGTCAACTGTTGTTTGGTGGCTTCCAAAAAGCTGGGCCAAGCCAACAAATCGCGCGGTGGATATCCACAAAGGGCTAATTCCGGAACCACCAACAGCCGCGCACCTTGGCGACTGGCCTGCTGGGCAGCGTTGAGGATGGCACGGGTGTTTCCCGCCAAATCTCCGACCACGAGGTTCAGTTGAGCGAGGGCAATTTTCATGGGGGCAAGCGGGGGAGGATCGATCGGGATATCGACGGAATTACGAAATTATCGATATAGCCTATCGGCAAATTAGCGATCGCGTAATGGGAATTGATCTGCAATTTGCCGAGTCGATCGCCCCTTTCCTTGGGGCCCCGGTGCTTTTGTTGCACCACCGTGGAGAACAGGCTGAGATGTCTGTTCTGAAATCGCTAGCCGTTGATTAGCCCCCAAACATCAACCGTTTGATTGGATTTGATCGGGTTTGATCGACCTTAACCGCATTTAGTCCCGTTGAATCCATGCTTCAAGGCCTAGCTGGCTTGGGGGTGATAGGGATGAGGATGGGGGTATTGATGGTGATGTTGGCGCTGAAGTTGGGCCATGTGATGGAAGAGTTTCCAGCAATATTCTTCTGGCAGGCCGCAGGTGGTGGCTCCGCGCATCACGACGGTGAAATACCAATCATTGGGGGCCAGTTCGCGGGTCAATTTGTCCACAACCACGTAGGTGCGCACATCGCGGTAGGTTTGGCCCTGGCTGGTGACGGTGATGGTTTCGCGACGGTAGCCGCCTCGGGGCACATCTTCGCGATCGTCCAGTTGGTCGCTTAAGCGCCAGGGCAGGGCATAAAGAACCCCAAAAACGCGCGATCGGGCATCAGGAACCACATCCAACACGCCGCATTCTCGCCGGGGCGATCGCCAGTTAAACCCCAACCGATAACCCTCAAGCATGGCCGTGCCCACCAGGTAAGGATAAGCCGGCTCTCCGAGGGTGCGCTGCAAATCCACCGGGCACATGCAGGAGCCATAGGCAAAGTACAGAAACGTGGGTTCAGCGGAAGAACCGTTGGTCAGCGAGGCTTGGGGGGCGATGGGTGCGGCGATCGGGGCGGGGCGAGAGGGGTTCATCGGCAGACGGAGGTGGATGGGGAAACGTTGATCCGATTGTCACCGCTGGGGGCCGTTGGGTTACGGAGGATTAAGCATTCGATCGAACCCGAAGCGAAGGGGTCAGCAGCGAGCAAGATTGTGCCAGCATTGTGCTGGTTTGCATCCTAGCAAAACTGTTTACCGAAATACAACTAAAACTCGATCGAAAAACCGTAGATTCAACGGTAGATTCAGATTACGTTACCGAGTTCCGAAGCCCATGCGATCGATTGCCGAGATCAACGACAAAATCCGGAGTGGCCAAGTCACCGTTTGGACGGCCGAAGAACTGAAAGCCCAAGTGGCCACAATCGGCATCCAGGCGGCGGCCGCGCGGGTAGACGTGGTGGTGACCGGAACCTTTGAACCCATGGAGGCTTCTGGAGCCTTTCTGAACCTGGGGCAGACGGATCCACCAATCAAAATTCGCCGCTGCTGGCTCGATGGCGTGCCGGCCTATGCGGGCTTTGGGGCGGTGGATTTGTATTTGGGAGCCAGCCACCCGGTGGAATTTGCCGACGGAGAAGCGCCCGATGAAGGCCGCGATCGGGGCGGTGGCCATGTCATTGAAAGTTTGATCGCGGGGCATTCGGTGCAACTACGGGCGATCGGGCATGTGACCGACTGCTATCCCCGAGGCTCCTTTGAAACCTCGATTTCCCGCGACACGATCAACCAGTTTTATCTCTACAACCCCCGCAACCTCTACCAAAACTTCATCGTGGGCGTGAATGGGGGCGATCGGCTGCTGAATACCTACCTGGGCCCCTTGCAACCCAACCTGGGCAATGCAGTCTATGTCAGCGGTGGGGCCTTGTCTCCCCTGCTGAACGATCCGGAACTGCGACTGTTGGGCATTGGCAGCCGCATTTGGTTGGCCGGCAGCCAGGGCTACATTGCCTGGGAAGGAACTCAGCATTTTCCGCTGCAAAAGCGCCTCCCCAACCAAACCCCGATCGGCCCGGCGGCCACCCTGGCTTTGGTGGGAGATGCCAAACAAATGCAGGCCCAATGGGTGCGCGGTTGCTATTTCAAAGGCTATGGGCCGTCCCTGATGTTGGGGGTGGGTGTGCCGTTGCCGGTGGTGGACGAAGCGGTGGTGGCCCGTTGCGCCGTCAAAGATGAAGAAATTGTGGCCCCGATTGTGGATTTTTCGATTCCTCGACGGGTGCGGCCCACCTTTGGCCTGGTGAACTATGCCCAACTGAAGTCCGGTCGCATTGAAATTGATGGAAAACTCGTGCGCACAGCACCGCTCACTAGCTTGGCCCTGTCGCGCCAGGTGTCCGAGGCGCTGAAATTGGAAATTCAACAGGGGCGGTTTTTGCTGTCGGAGGCCGTGGCCCCGTTGCCGAGCGATCGCACCTTTATTCCGCAGGATCGCTGGGGACAAATTGGGATGGAATCGGAACCTTAGGGCGCAGGGGTCGCGATCGCCCAAGGCATCGCTCACCTAGGCGCGATCGAGCGTGTGGTGAGCCACCAAGGAGCGCAAAGCATCTTGATCGAACGGTTTGGTGATGTATTCCGTGGCTCCTGCCAGTTGCCCTTGAATGCGATCGAACGGGCGATCGTGGGAAGTCAACATAATCACCGGTAGCGCAGCAAACTGGGGCAAGCTGCGCAAAATTCGGCACAGCTCCAGCCCATTTAGATTCGGCATCGACACATCCAACAGCAGCAGATCGATTCGCTGGTGGTAGATCATCGACAGCGCCTCCACCGGATCCGCCGTTGTCACCACGTTGTACAAATCCTCTAACGTGCGGCGCACCAAGGTATGCACAATCAAGCTGTCGTCCACCGCCAGCACCGTGGGCTTCGTCATGCTCGATCGAGCCACAGAAACGACATCAGAGGAGCTGTTCATGACTGACCCCAGGATTGAGATGATCGATGCGGCAATTGATGGGGCAAATTCCCAAACGCCTTGTGCCTCACCCCTCGCAGGTTGGTTTCAGGTCGCTGGTTGAATCAGCCTGCCCAATCCTGCAAGAAATAGCACTCTCGTTTGATTAATCCATCAATTGCTACCTTAGCTGCCTTATTAGATGATTATTCCTAGATTCCTGATTTCTTTCACCCATGTGGCTAATCTCCCAAGGAGAAAGACAAGGACTTTCAAGACAATTTCAAGGCGATCGAGGGACTGAGACTAAAGCAGGGAACTAATTAAATTTTGGCATTTTCCGTTGCGCCCTGGTCAAAATTCTGTTCATAGGCATCAATTTTTGATGATTTGTCAAAGTTGATGATTGGCGCGCGGATTGCGACCCAGGCGCGATCGGTGCTGATCTTGCCCGCTGCGTCTCTCAAACCTCGACCCACGGCAACAGTAGCGCAATTTGAAAATAAGGAGTCTGGGTCTCTTACGCTTGTTGGCGGAGAGGGCAGCGGCAATGGCGTGGTTTTGGGCTGGTTGGGGCGGAATGGGTAGCTCAGGGATTTTTTGAAGAAAAGATCAAAAAAACATGAAGAGAATTTGAATATTGTCTCTATTAATAACTGTAATTTATCCAAAATTCATTCAAAATTCATTCAAGATTTATCTGATATTTGTCCAGCATCTATCCAGCGTTTATTGAGTGCTCCTCTGGTGTTCATGAACCATTGCTCGACTGCTGATTGATGACTCATGAACGATTTGTCAACTATCCGTCAATTATTCGTTATTAATCCAGTAGCGATGAATGGGCGATCGGGGCGTTGTTGATGAGCCATTGGTGATGGAGTAGGGCCTCGATCGTTCATGGGGCATCATCAGTTTATGGGGCATCTTATGGGGCATCAGCAAGGCCCTATCAAGATTGAAAGTCATCAAGGCTAACGTTGGGATTTTGCGAGCACTGATGATTCCAAAGGCCAATTTGCATCCTCTCAGGATTCTCTGAGGGGATGCAAAAGCAATTGGAGTGGTCAATTGCGATCGGGAAACAATTGCCGTGGAATCAGGTTTTTGAACAATTATGAAGATCAAAAACTTAACCTGATCGGCCAAAGGAGTAATTGAGACCATTAATGAGAATAGATTCAATTTCTGAAAGATCTAATGGGCGATCGCCCATGAAATCAAGACTTAGTGTCAAAATCAGCAAATTATCTAACGAGAATCAAGGGGAAGCGTGTTTATTTAAGGGTTGGAGAGTATTTACATAAATTTATGATCAAGGGTTTGCGTCCAATCTTTCGTGGATTTATCAATAAAACGCCACATTCACAGATCTAGTGAAAGATCCTGGGCTAAAATTGATAGCAAATACAGATTTTTTTAACAGTTTTGAGGAGAGATGCCGCAACTATCCTCCAGCAGCCAATTTTGGAAATTGTAATGGTTACTCAACTACCGTCCTACGCCATGCGGCGATCGCCTCATCGATCCCAAGCTGGGCCGTTGTTAGTTCATTCCCTCGGAACCTCAGCGGCACGTCTCAGAAATAGCTCCTCTTGGTCTGACGGTGCGATCGAGTCAACGAATCATTCAGCGAATCAACCAGTGGCCAATTCGGCTTCCCTGAATCAAGAGTTGGCCTTCAGCGCGGATCCAGATTCAACGGCTCATTGGCTAGATAGCAGTTCCGAGGCGGACTGTCGATCGCTGCTGACGATGCTGAATGGGGTGGGGGCCATTTTGACCGGCACGGGGCCCCTGGAACGGCGACTGCAACGAACATTACGTTACTTAGCCCGTTACCTGGATCTAAAGGAAGCGGAACTGTGGTCTTACGATCGGGTGCAACATCGGTTCAAGTTGGCGGCCCTGTTTGTGCGGGGACAGGGGCGAAATTTGGCAGTGCATTTCGATCGCTCCGTGTCGGAAGCGGAGGTGCGCAAGTTAGGGCGGCGGGGCAGTCGCTCCATGGGCAAGCTGGAACTGTCGCAGCTTTCACCCCAGGGGTTGGAGACCGGCTCTGAGGAGGCGGCATCCTCTGCCCAGGCTTTTTATTGGGGGGCTTATCCCCTGCGCATGGAGCGGCATCCCCTGGGGATGTTGTTGCTGTGGCGCGATCGCCCCTGGTCGTTGGCCATGCAAGAGGCGGTGGAACAGGTGGCGCGGTTGGTGGCGCTGGCGCTGGGCCATGACTTGGCTAAACAGGGCGATCGGCAAAAACCAGAGGTGCGGCTGCGACCTTGGCTCGAAAAAATCCGCTCATCCCTCGATTTGGATGCGATTTTGGCGGCGGCGGTGCGGGAGTTGCGTTTGGTGTTGCGGGTCGATCGCTGTGCGTATTTGTGGGCTTTGCGGGGCCCCAACGGAGCCATGCAGCTCACCGTTAGCCACCAGGACAGCCGCCAACCGGCCTTGGATGGGGCCTTCACCCGGGCGATCGCCCAAGGCCTGCCCTCCCTATTGATGCCAGCGGCGCTCGATCGGGCTGATCTGAGCACCACTTCCACCCTGCCCTGGACACAACTCACCCACCTGCTGCACCACCCCGATCCCCAAGTGGCCCACTGGGCCGAGTCCGCCGGGATCAATGCCCTGTTGATTGTGCCTGTGCAGACGGCTTCTGGCCATTCCGGGGCGATCGCCTGCACCACCACTAGCCAGCGTCGTCAATGGTCTAGCGACGACTGCGAGGCCCTGCGTTGGGCGGCCGATCGCCTGGCCGTCGCCATCAGCCAAGCGGAACTGTACGATCGCTCCCAGGCCGCTGTACGCGCCACCGAAACCCAATTTCACGAGCTAGAACGTACCCTTGAGGATTTGAAAAAAGCCCAAGCCCAACTGGTTCACTCCGAAAAAATGTCTAGCCTTGGCCAGTTGGCGGCCGGCATTGCCCACGAAATTAACAACCCCGTCAACTTCATCAGCGGCAACCTGGATTGGGCCAGCGATGCCCTCACGGAATTGATCGAACTGGTGCGCCTGTACCAACGCCACACCTATGACCATGATCCCGAAATCATGGCCCAGGCCGAGCAGATGGACTTGGAATTCGTGCTAGAAGATTTGCCAAAGGTCTTGCATTCCATGCGCCAAGGCACAGAACGGATTCAAGGCATTGTGGCTTCCATGCGTAATTTCTCGCGGCTCGATCGCGCGGAAGTTTCCTCCGTGGATTTGCATGAAGGCATCGACAGTACCTTGCTCATTTTGCATAGTCGCCTGGAGCGTAAAGGTCGGCAAAATCGGATTGAAGTGGTGCGCGATTATGGTGAGTTGCCCTTGGTGGAATGCCACAGCGGTCAGCTCAATCAAGTGTTTATGAATCTATTAAGCAACGCGATCGATGCGCTCGAAGACCGAGAAACCGATCCGCGCATTGTCATTCGCACCCAGTTAATGGCAGCAAATCCGGCAGTAGATGGGTCTGCTCAGCCTTCAAAACCGGGCGTTGAAATCACGATTCAAGACAACGGCAGCGGAATTCCCTCAGAGGTCACTTCTCGAATTTTTGACCCATTTTTCACCACAAAACCTGTGGGCAAAGGCACTGGGTTGGGCCTATCTATCAGTTACCAAATTGTGGTCGATCGGCATGGGGGCAAAATTGCCTGTGAATCCCAACCCCACAAGGGCACAACCTTCCGACTGTGGCTCCCCCTAGCAGTGACCGATCGTAACCACTAAACTCAAGACAGCTCGTTGCATGAGTTACTCGTGAGGACAAGGGCTATTCCCTGTCTCTTTCTGTCAAGGTTATGCCCCCAGAGGTTATTGCGCTGCTCCATGAACTGGTTCCCATCATCTACGATCGCTATGGCCTTCGGCTGCGGGCTAGCGATCTCGAAGATTTGACCCAGTTTTTGCATAATCGTTGGCGAGCGGGCAGCCCCCAAACCTGGGCTACCTATCGTCAACTACTGTTGGATCGAAGTCCCTATGGCCAACAGGCTTGGCAACCCTTAATTAATGTCATCACCAATACGGAAAGCTATTTTTTCCGCGATCGGGGACAGTTTTCGCTCTTGCAACGGCAGATTTTGCCAGAGCTAATTCTGAGTCGGCAAGGAAGTCGGCGGCTTTGTTTGTGGAGTGCGGCTTGCGCTGGGGGCGAAGAACCCTATTCCTTGGCGATTGCTTTGCAGGGCATGTTGCCGGCCCATGAAAATTGGCAAATTCGCATTTTTGCCACGGATATTAATGAAGAAGCACTCGATCGGGCCCGATCGGGTCGTTTTCGATCGTGGTCATTCCGAGCCATTGATTCCACCACTTGGCAAACCTATTTTCGACCCCTGGCGGATGGCTGGCAAATTGACCCGGCGATTCAGCGATTGGTGACCTTTCAAAACTTCAATTTGGTGAATGATGAGTTACCTTTAACTGATGTTGGCAAGTTTGATTTAATTCTTTGTCGAAATGTTTTTATCTACTTTGCCACGGAGTCGATTACGCGAACCGTTGATCTGTTTGCCAAGGCCCTTGCTCCTGGAGGATATCTGCTCACGGGCCATGCGGAATTGTGCCATCAACCACTGCAATCCTTTGCAACTCAAATTTATCCAGAATCGGTGATCTATCGCCGGCGATCGGGACAAGCAACCGCAACCCCTTTGCCTCCAATCAATGGCTTAACCCAACCTTATGCCGCTGCCAGCAATTTAGAAAATCCCTTGGGGAATCCCTTAGAAAACACGGCGGGGCTGAAAAATGGGATGGAAACGCTTCATCCGGCTCCGCTGATCAATGCTGATGCCCAAGCGATCGCGATTGAAACGGCGATTGCTAATCATCAGGAACGGCCCAATTATTCGCGATCGGATCATTTAAATGACTTAACTAATTCCAACCATTTAAATAATTCCCGATCGAGCAATCCCCGGCCCACCGACTCATCCCCCCATTCCCTTCAGCCGTCGTCCCCCAAAGTGCCGGTGGTTAAGCCCCTTTCCACACCCTATGCTGTCCCCAAAAATCAAACAGAACAGTTACATAATCGAATCAAGCAAAAATTGTTACAACTGCTAAAGCACTATCCCAACAGCAGCGCCACACTCTATGCACTCGCTTGCCTGCACGCCAATTGGGGAGCCAGCCAAGAAGCCAACCAATATTGTCAGCAAGCCTTGGAAATTGAGCCGGAGTCCACAGAAATTTGCTGTCTGTTGGCGCGTATTTGGGAGGAGCAAAACCAGCTCGATCAAGCCAAGCAATTTTTGCGGCGGGCGGTATATTTGGATCGCCATGCCCTGCCTCCCCGACTGGAATTAGCCAGCTTATATGAACGAATTGGGGATGCCACGGCGGCGCGTCGTCTTTATGCTTCGGCGTTGGAACTATTGCAGGATTTTGCCCCCCATTGGCCGGTGTTTGACCATCACCATTTAACGGCGGGGGAGTTGAGCGATCGCCTTAAGGAACATCTGGCCGCGATCGGTGCTAACTGAACTCATTAGTGTTGCCCGTGGGATGTTCTGGGTTTTGATTGATTTTTCATTTACGGGCGACCCGTTGGTTGTCAATTGGTTGTCGATCAGTGGTTAATTAGTGATCCATTGGCGATCAATTAGTGGTCAATGAACTGGCAATCTGTTAGCCATTGGCTATTGATTGTGCAAAAAATATAGATTTCACACAAAAACATAAAGAAAACGCCAAAAATCCCAAAGATCGGAAAAATCGAAAGTAAACTCAAGTTAGTTCGTCAGGGCAACGATCGAACAAAAAGCCATGGCAGAGTCCCCGTGACTCAGGAATCCAAGGTAAAAAGCGAAAGGTAAAAGCGCAAAAGGTTTTTGTCAAATTTGTGTGATCCCCACAAACCAGGGATTGCAACAGATTTCTAAGCGGTTGTTTGAAAAGCTAAAGTTGCTACTCTGTACGCTTCAGTAATCGACGCAGACAAGGGGCTTAAGCCCCTTGCTCCCCACGATTGTTGGTGCTCGGCCCGGGCCAAAAAATACTTTTCAAACATCCTCGAAAAGAAAAATATGGCAAAAAGCCGCATATTTTGCCCGGTAACTTTGAGCTTTCGAGACTTCAAACTCACCCTAGTATTGTGGCGAGTCTGAGGTTGGTTTCTGGTGCGATCTCTTGGGGGCGATCGCTAGCGTGATGCTCGGGGCGATCGAGCGGGGCTAGCTGGTTCAGCAAAATGGGCGGTGAAGGGGGCGGTGAAGGGTTGGTGGCGACTGAACAAAGCTATTTGATTGTGGATGTGATGCGAACCCTGTGCGGTTTGGAGGCCCAGTGGGTGGAGGAAACTTTGCCCCTGGTGGAGCTGAAGCCGATCGCGGGGTTGGGAGCTGGCTATTTGGGAGCGATCGACCGGCGGGGAAAACTATTGCCGGTGGTGGATTTGGCAGATTGCTTGGGCCTGGCTCGATCGCCCTATGGCCTCTCCGATGCAATTGTGGTGTTGCGATCGCCCCAGGGGGTGAGCTTGGGGCTGATTGTGAATGAGGCGGTGGATCTGCAAGGGGTGATGCTGGATCCAGACCCCAGTCTGTTGGTGGCGGAACTGTCAGCCCAGGCCCGCGAGATTGTGCGGGATGTGGTGCTTTTGGCCGGTCAGCCCATCGCCCTGATCAACAGCGAAAATCTGTTCACGGTGTTGCAACGGCCCGAATGGCACCAATCGCCCCTGGATTCTGCCACTGATCGCTGGCAAACCCTTTCCGCGATGGATCAGGCCCTGTTGCGGGCGCGGGCAGTGGAACTGGCGGAGGCCGATCGCGCCGACAGTGACCAAGGGGGGCAACCCTGGATCGTGGTGGAAATTGGTGGCGAACGCTTTGGCATTGATGCGGCGGCCGTGCGGGAGTTGGCGGAGTTGCCGGTGATTGTGCCCCTGCCTTGCTGTCCCAGCCACGTGCTGGGGAATGCGAATCTGCGGGGCGAGATTGTGACGGCCATTGATATCAGCCCCTGGTTAGGCCAAGAGCGCCGGCCCGCCGTCACCCGATCGCTGGTGGCGATTGTGCAGGTGGAGGACTTAACGGTGGGCTTGGTGATCGATCGGGCGATCGAAACCCAATGGGTCAGCACCCAGCGTTTAGCCCCCGTCCCCTTTAACGCCAGCACCGCTGAGCAACTGGCTCCCGTCAACGGCTCCCTAGATTCAGCAATCGTCAACCGAGAAAGCGCCTACATTCGGGGCATCCATGTGGATGGGGGCCAAGCCACCAGTTGGCTGGATGTGGCTACCCTGTTGCGCGATCCGAGCTTGGTGGTTAACGAAAGTCTCTAGGCAAGTCTTGAGGCCCACGGGGCGATCGGCCCCCAAGCTTCCGAATTTCCCCAAGTTTATTTCCCTATTTCCCCCAAGTTTATTTCCCCCAACTTTGCAGGACAAAACCATGAATTCCCCCCTCAAAAACGATAGTCACTGGCGGCTGCGGTATCAAATCTCCTTGGGATATGCCATGCCGATCGCCCTGTCGATCATTGCCACCACCGTGGTTTTGAATAATGTTCAATCCGTGCGAGAGCAACAGGCAACTTTTAACCGAGTCACGCAAGTGGAAGAAAAAATCGGTCTGTTAGGGTTCAATGCCCAAACGGTTTCCCGGTCTACCCGAGGATACTTGCTCGATCAAAATCCCGTTTCCATTACTGCCTTTGAGCAGGCGCGTCGGAACGCTGACAAAGCCATGACCGATTTGGAAGCGATCGTTGTGGATGCTCGGCAGCGGGAAACCCTGGGCGAACTGAAACAAGATTTGGCGCAATTAATTTCCATCAACGAAAAACTATTGACCATTGCTCGCCAAAATCCGGCCGGGGCGATCGCGGAATGGAAGCGGGATGGGGGTCGCCAAGCCATTCAAAGTGTTGAACGGTTGGTGGAAATTCTGCGCAGTCGGCAATCGGAATTGGTGGACAAAACCCTGAAGGATCAAAACGATGCCCTGACGGCCCTGTCGAATATTTCCCTGTTGACCACGGGGCTGGCGGTTTTGGGATCCACGGTGTTGGGGATTTGGATCGTGGTGGCGGTGAGTCGGCAAATGTTTGAAGTCAGCAGCAGCCTGGCAGCTTCATCCAGTGAAATTGCGGCCACGGTGGAGCAACAGGAACGCACTTCCAGCGCCCAAGCCGCTTCGGTGAATGAAACCACGGCCACGATGGATGAGCTGAGTGCTTCATCTCGGCAGTCGGCGGAACAGGCGGAGTCGGCGGCGGCGGCTTCCCAGCGGGTTTTGCATTTGGTGGAGGATGGCAACCGCACGGTGGGCCAAACCCTGGAGAGCATGACGGAAATGCGAATGCAAATGAATGCGATCGCCCAACAAATTTCCCAACTGAGCAGCCAGGCGGCCCAAATTGGCAGCATTACGCAGTTGGTGACGGATGTGGCCAATCAAACCAATATGTTGGCCCTGAATGCGGCGGTGGAGGCCGTGCGGGCCGGGGAACATGGCAAGGGTTTTTCGGTGGTGGCGGCGGAAATTCGCAAGCTGGCTGATCGCAGCAAGGAATCGGCCCAAAAGATTGATGGGTTGGTGACGGAAATTCAAGGGGCGATCGACACCACAGTCATGGCCACGGAAGAGGGCAGCAAGCGCGTGGAAACGGGCTTAACGGCCAGCCAGCAAACGGCGGGAGCCTTTGACGAGGTGGCCCGGGCGATCGATATGGTGGTGGTGAGTAACCAACAAATTTCGCTGAATATTCGCCAGCAGGCGATCGCCGTTGATCAAGTGGTGCAGGCCATGAATGCCTTGAACCAAGGGGCCAAGCAAACCGCCGAAGGCATTGCCCAAACCCGCATCGGCACTCGACGCTTGGAAGAGGCGGCCCGCGACCTGCAAGAGATGGTTTAGATTCCGGATGGGGAACGGCTGATGGCAATCATTGACGATCGGGATCTGCGGGAACTCTATCGCTTGTCCAGTGGCGAGCATCTGCAAACCCTGGAAACGGGACTGCTGCGGTTTGAACAAAATCCCAGCGATCGCGATGACTTTGCGGAACTGTTGCGGGCGGCCCACACCCTGAAGGGAGACTCGCGAATGTTGGGGGTGAACCATGTGGAAAAACTGGTTCATCAGGTGGAGCATGTGCTGAAACAGTTGCAGAGTCAGGAAATCAGCCTCACGCCGCTGCTGGCGGAAACGCTCTATAACACTCTGGATGCGGTCAAGCAGTTGGTACAGGAGGCGACGGAGGAGCTGCCGAGTGAGCTGCCTTCTGCGATCGATCCGGTGCGGGTGTTGGCTCGGCTCATGCAGGCCAGCAGTGGGGTGGCTGAGTCGGAGTTGATGCCGCTGGAACCCAGTCCGCTCCCGATCGCCCAAACGGCCCCAGCGAGTCTTGAAGGAAACTCAGAGCTAATTCCAGAGCCAATTCCAGAGTCAATTCCAGACCCCCAATTAATTTCAGACTTAATTCCAGAACAGCCCAGCGAACCGGAAGTAACCCCCTCGACAACACCGCCAGCAGTTTCTAATCCGGTTCCAGCGCTTGGAGCCGATCGCCCCACTTCTTCAGTCCCCACTTCTTCAGTCCCCACTTCTTCAGTCCCCACTTCTTCAGTCCCCACTTCCCCAGCCACCACATCGCCCCCACCGGCTCGATCGCTCGATCGCCCAACCAGTCCAGTTAATTCAATCCATTCAGTTAATCCCATCACGCCCACCAGCGCCGAGCCATACCACATCGACACGATCCGCGTTGCCACCCGCCATTTAGATGGCCTGGTCGATCGGGTGGGTGAGTTGGCGGCCATTGAGCGACGACTATCCCACCAGTCGGCCTTGCTCGATGGGTTGGTGCGGCTGTGGGAAGAATTGCGCTTGCTCGATCGGGGGCAGCAGCGGATTAGTGATCACACCCTAGCCACCGATCGTCGTCGTAGCGATCAGCAACGACATCAACTGCACGAAGAATTTCAACAGGCCCTCTATGGCTTGCGGGAACGAGTCCAAAACGCCAACCACCGCCTGGAGGCGATCACCGATGACCTGAAAGATCGTACCCGTTCCCTGCGGTTGTTGCCCTTGGCCACGGTGTTTCAACATTTTCCGCGCATGGTGCGTGACTTGGCCCAGCAGCAGGGCAAAGCCATCACCCTGGTGGTGGAAGGGGGCGAAACCACCGCCGACAAACAGGTGATTGAGGCACTGCGAGATCCCCTATTGCACCTGGTGCGCAATGCGATCGACCACGGCATTGAGTCGGCGGCTGAACGTCAAACAGCCGGCAAACCCGCCTGTGCCACCTTGCAGTTGCGGGGTGCTCAACAGGGCGATCGGGTCTTGATTTCCCTCAGCGATGACGGCCGCGGCTTGGATCGTCAGGCAATTATCGCCACCGCCGTTCGTCAGCAGCTTTACAGTGCCGAAGAACTCGCCCACTGGCAGGATGAACAGATTTTTGAGCTGATTTTGTTGCCAGGATTTTCCACCCGACTGGAAGCCACCGAGCTATCGGGACGAGGCGTGGGCCTTGATGCGGTGCGGGTTTGTGCAGAACGGCTGAAGGGTCGGGTGATGGTGCAGTCCAAGCCGGGTCAGGGTTGCACCATCACCCTCACGGTGGGGACAACCCTGGCGGCCACCCAAGCCCTGTTGGTGATGACGCGCGATCGCACCTTGGCCATTCCTTTGGAATATGTTCACGAAACGCGCCTTGTGCCGGTCAGTCAAATCACTGCCTTGGAAGGTCGCCCCGTCATTTTGCTGGAAGGGGAACCGGTTTCCGCCACCGACTTGGGGGATTTGCTGGAGTTGCCGGGATTGCCGCCGGGGCCCGCGCCCGATCGGGTCGATGTCATTCCCCATGCCTGTGTGGTGTTGGTGATGGGGCGCGATCGCCTGGCCGTGTTTGTCGATCGGCTGATTGATGTGCAAGAAATTATGCTCAAGCCCCAGAGCAAACTACTGGTGCGCGTGCGGAATGTGTCTGGGGTAACGATTTTGGGCAATGGAGACGTGTGCCCCGTGTTGCACCCGCCGGACTTGTTTGCCACCTTGGGCGGCCGCACCAGCCGCAACAGCAGCCTGAGCACGGCCGATTCCCTGAGCATGGCCCGGCCGCCAGCGATTTTGTTGGTGGAAGACTCGATCGCCACCCGTACCCAAGAAAAGCGAATTTTGGAAACCGCTGGCTACGATGTGGTGACCGCCACCGATGGGATGGATGCACTGCACAAGCTGCGATCGCGCACCTTTGACGCGATCGTCTCCGATATTCAAATGCCTCGTTTGGATGGGTTGGGGCTAACGGCGCGAATTCGTCAAATGCCCGAATACGACGACCTCCCGATCGTGCTCGTATCCTCCCTGAATTCCGACGCAGACAAACGACGGGGCGCAGAAGCCGGAGCCAATGCCTACCTAACCAAGGATGCATTTAACCAAGCGGCGCTGCTGGGAATTTTGCGCGAACTGGCTCGATCGCCCTAGTTACTGGTTATGAATTACAGTCCTTACCTCGCTTAACGTGAATTCGGGATTAGGGTGGGCACTGCCCACCTAATAATTGCTTCATGGCACTAATTGCTTCATGGCATCTGTGATTGGCGTACCAATTCTTCTCAGCAACCCCGAGGCATAAACGGCTAGACGTGATTGGTGAACGATTTAATGGCGTTCTAGCTCGTGACCGGCAACGGTTGACCCATGCCAACCCGGAAACTCAACAGCTTCCTCAATTACCCAATTGATCTAGCGATCGCGAGCTAGAACGTCCCCCCCTAATCGATCGACAACTCCTTATGAACAAGTCATGAACGAATTGTGATGCCTGTTTGCCCTAAAACTCCCTAGATAAGATTTCTTGAGCAAACACACCATGAAATGAACCCAAAAAGCTGAGAGCGAAAGCGACTCAGAATTTCCCAAAGACTTGACGGATTCCTAGAGCCGTTAACCAATTCCCATCGAATGATCCATGCGATCGGGTGGATGCTGGCGGCGATCGGAAAGATTAGTCCCCTTTGGGTTCCTTGCCAACCACCAAGCGATTGGCAACGGTTTCGGGTTGAATCGCAGACAACACCACATGGCCCGAATCCGAAATAATCACAGCTCTCGTACGGCGACCATAGGTGGCATCAATGAGTTGGCCACGATCTTTTGCATCAGTAACTAGGCGACGAATCGGAGCCGAGTCAGGGCTGACAATGGCAATGATTCGGTTGGCCGCCACAATATTACCGAAACCAACATTAATTAGTTGAATGTCCATCGACAAATTCCTCAAAGAGAAAACCCGTGAAGGTTGATTGAGTGGTTGGTAGATAATGATTAGTCACTCCGGGACAGAATCGATCCCAGCCCAATTAGGCAGGTTATGACCTGGTTGATCGCCGTTGTTGAGCACAGCAGGGCCATCTCAGGTAGCAACCGAATGAGCGGTTATACCTACTGAGTGTTATCTCAATGAACCAACCCAGAATGAATGGGTCTAAATCTCCTATTAGGAGGATTAGCCCCAGTTAATCAGGGTAGGGGATCGATCGGGAATCGATATCCCAAGGGGAAATTCAGTGTGCATCAGGACGATCTAGCACGAATGAACCAGGATAGATCGTCATGATGTATCACAACATCGATCAGGCGGGGCAGATTTGCGCGGACTGACTAACACACATGGAAAATTTAGCTCGAAAAATGAACATTCAGTCTATTTTCACAAAATTTCCCAGTAAGTTGATCAGTCTCTGTTCTCCAATAGTTGATTGAAGCGGTGAATTTGCCAAAAAACATGGTTCAACCGCTGTTGATCGTCTAAACCCATGGCGAGTTCCTGGGTAGTTCGCCAGCGGGTTTGATCGAGCCACAGCTCAAAAACTGCTCCGTGGGGGATGGAAATTTGCCATGTTCTTGGGGAGCCGAGGATCTCTGAGATTAGGTGTTGCAAGATCCAGTGATGGGTGATGATCCAAAGGCAGGGATCGGGATTTTGTGGCTCTGTTTCGGTGGGGTTTGTGTCAATAAATTGGCTAATTAGACCTTGTAAAAAGATCTGCGCGCGAGATCGCCCGGCTTCTAGGGTTTCTGATTGCGGAATTGGGATCCATTCCCAGGAATTTTCCAGTTTTTGGCAAAGTTCGGGATATTGTTGCCTGGCTTCGCTCCAGGTCAGCCCCTGAAAAATACCGTTGTCAAATTCGCAGAGGTGGGTGTCGGTGATGATCGGCGGCCGGGGCCGATCTCCCGTGGCCGGGTGGGCCATGGCGGCCGATCGCGCCAGTTGGGCGGTTTCTTGGGCCCGTTGTTGGGGGCTGCTGTAAATGGTTTGGGGATGGGCCCCCTGTTGGGCCAGGGCCCGGCCGAGCGATCGCGCTTGGGTTTGGCCCCGATCGGTCAAGGGGTCGTCGGCTCGCCCCATCATCCGCCCCGCTGCATTCCCGATCGACTCCGTATGACGGATAAAAAAGAGTTTCAGCATCAATTAGAATTCGTGGCCCTTAGGAAGGGGTAGAACGCATTGGGCAAGCTCCTACAATAATTGGGGAGTTTGGAATTGGGGAGTCTGGCGATCGGGCCTTGGCTGTCCATGCCCAGATCCCTTCTCAACCGCCGCGTTCAAAACCAGAGCCGATGCTACTAAAGTCCACCACCCGCCATATCCGCATCTTCGCTGCCGAGTTGGTCAATGATGACATTGTGCCCAGCGAAACGAAGCTCACGATTGATATTGATCCTGATAATGAGTTTTTGTGGAGTCCGGAGGCGCTCCAGCAGGTCTACCGCAAGTTTGAAGAGTTGGTGGCCCAGTCGGCGGGTCAAGATTTGACGGAATATACCCTGCGGCGGATTGGGTCAGATTTGGAGCATTTTGTGCGATCGCTGTTGCAAAATGGCACGATCGCCTACAACTTGGAAACCCGCGCGGTGAATTACAGCATGGGCTTGCCGCAGGTTTCGCCCTAGGGGAACTGGGCAGGGAGACCCATGGGCTTCAACCTCAGACCGAGAAAATCCGGGTAGGGGCGTACGGCCGTACACCCCTACAGGGTTGACGGGTTTCGATCAACGTTGGTTGGGATAATTTTGAACAAGCTAACCGTTCAGTTGAAGCACATGGGGAAGACCCCGCCCCCACGGCCCTAAACAGCCAACTGCCGGAAAAAAGATTGCCGCCACTGGACATCCCGCTTGCGATCGCACAAAAATTCCAGCACGCGAATGCCTCGGGCAGGCAGTTGGCTCAGGGAGTCGCAAAACTGCTGCCATTGGGTAATTTGCCGGTACTCAATGCCATAGCTCTCGCAGAGGCTGGCAAAGTTGACCGATTGCGGTGTGGCAAAAAACTCCTCAAAAGGGGGTTCAAACTGCGAAACGGGCAGCATTTCAAAGATGCCGCCGCCGTTGTTGTTAATCAGCAAAATGGTGAGGCTGCCTTGGAAGTGGCGACGGGCTAAGAAGCCGTTGGTGTCGTGCAACAGGGCCAAATCTCCGGTGAGCATCACGGCCGGTTGATGGTGTTGGGCAAGGCCGATCGCGGTGGAAAGGCTGCCATCGATGCCGTTGGCTCCCCGATTAAAAAAGGGCTGAATTTCCCGGTTGTTAATGCCCCAAAAATATTCCACATCCCGCACGGGCATACTGTTGCAAATGAAGATGGGCGTGCGATCGGGCAGTGTTTGCGGCAACAACCAGGCGATTTTGCTTTCCAGACGTTGGGGCTGTTCCGCCAGGGCCTGTTTCACGGTGATTTCCATGGCTCGATCGCCCGCTAGCCAAGTTTGCAAATAATCGGAGGGGGGCAAGTCCGGTTCCGGGGTTTCCCAGAGTTCGATCGCCCCCTGGATCGATCGTGTGCGGCCATGGAGGGGATCCAAGTTGCGATCGCCCGGATCTAGAACCCATTGGGGCGCGTCGGTTTCCATTAACCACAGGCGCAGGGTTTTGCTGATTGGTAAGCCCCCCAGCCGCAGCACCATCGTGGGTCGCAGTTGTTCCCGCTGGTGGGGATTACGCAACATCAAGTCGTAGTGGGCCACCAAGTGCTGATTCAGGGCCCCAAAATTCCGCAACGGCGAGAGGCCCTCCGCCAA
Source organism: Limnothrix sp. FACHB-881 (assembly GCF_014698135.1). Taxonomy (NCBI): domain Bacteria; kingdom Bacillati; phylum Cyanobacteriota; class Cyanophyceae; order Pseudanabaenales; family Pseudanabaenaceae; genus Limnothrix; species Limnothrix sp. FACHB-881. The sequence continues at coordinate 828 of NZ_JACJSN010000024.1, read as the reverse complement.
CACGGGCCAACCGAGCGATCGCGCCAAGCGGCCCACCGCTGCACAATAGGCCGCCGGATCCGCCGGTTGGGCCGGCCCCGCCACAATCAGCCCCCGTTCCGTTTGGCGGGCCCCTTGCCAAAACTCCTGCCAGGGCAACCGGGAGAAGGTAATCGGTCGGCGCACCGGCTGCAAATGCCCAAAGAATTCCTGATCATGCCAATTGGCCCGTAGCTGGGCCAGGGCATCGGCCACGGCCGGTTCCGGCACAGGGGGCAACGGATCCCGCAAGGGAACATTCAGATGCACGGGGCCCGGGGTGGCGATCGCCCGTTGGGCCGCCTGGGCCAGGGTTTGGCGCAAATAGGCCAACAGGTCTAGCCGAGGTTCCGGCAGAGCCAATTCTGCTTGCCAAACGGGATAAATCCCAAAGAGCTTGAGCTGATCGATCGCCTGGCCCGCCGCACAGTCGCGCAACTCTGGTGGGCGATCGGCCGTGAGCAACAACAGGGGCACACCACTTTCGCGAGCCTCAATCACCGCTGGGAAGAAGTTGGCTCCCGCCGTGCCCGATGTGCAAACCACCGCCACCGGCCGGTGCGATCGCCGGGCCGCCCCCAGGGCCCAAAATGCCCCCGATCGCTCATCCAAAATCGGAATCGCCGTCATTCGCGGATGGCTGGCCAGGGCGATCGTTAACGGGGTCGATCGGGAGCCTGGGCAAATCACCACCTCCGTCACCCCCACCCGTACCAGCGTTTCCGCCAACACCGAAGCCCACAACGTATTGCGATTCGTGAAATCCATCCCCAAGATCAAACCCCTATCCAACCGCGCATGACCCGCGTG
>NZ_JACJSN010000023.1:0-65115 GCF_014698135.1 Limnothrix sp. FACHB-881 | reverse complement strand
ACAGGCACGGCGGAACTGTGATGGGGGTAGCGAGGCGAGGCTTTCGTAGAGCATCTCTCGATGGTGGTGACAGCGACTTTCCACACCACTATTCTATTCGTGCAAGAGGTCTAATGTTGAATCAGCGAAGTTGACTCAGCAAAGGTAGTCCGTTTTCTCGCTGCCAACTCTGGCTTTTCAGGCATCCTTTGCGCAAGACCTTGTGAAACCTGGGGCGCGAATCCCAAGCATCATCATCGGAATACGGTAGTCTTGAATACAAGATCAGGCCAGGTGATCTCCTAAGCTAAGGGGAATTTTGGATAAATCAAATTGGCCTTTCTACTCCCCATGGGTGCATTCCAGACCGTTTAGCTAATGCCCTAACTCGGTGGTTTTCAGGCAACAGTCAATTGCACCAGTCCTCGGGATCAATTCGTCAATCTTGAGGAAGTTTGATGAGGAGTAAATTTAGGAGTAAATTCAGAGTGAACCAATAATTTCAAAAAAGACTAATTTCAAAAATGATTAATTTAAGAGATGGTTCAAAAACGTAATCATTTCTCAATAATTCTTTTTGGTTTTAGTCGATTTGAAGAAAGGCCTTGGCGAATTAGCATTAGGCAATTTCTGTCCTGACCATCATTGCGTCACCCTCTACAATGGCAATCGAGGAAAAACCTAAATCATTGGGTTTATTATTCAGTTGCCAATGATCTGTTTTGTCGCAAATTGTCGCCAAAGATGCATTTTTTGGGGTAAATTTAGCCGAAATTTCATCAAAAGTCCGTCATTGGGATGAGGTCATTAGGATGAAATGGGTCAGAAAGTTCTGAAGTCTCCTGAATCTGCAAAGTTTGATTGAGATATAGGAAATATGTAGTTGTTGAGAGAGCCGAGGCGTTGTAATGCCATCGCACCCCGAGATTACCTGGTTTTGCAGTGATGGTCATGTCATTGACCAAAAGAAAGGGTACAAGCCCCGCCCTTCTAGGGCGGCCTTTTCGATCAACCCCACTTATAATGTTAGTTATGAGAGCACGATTTCGCTACCGAATTTATCCCAATCGCCTGCAAAGATTAATGCTGGCGAAGACGTTCGGTTGCGCTCGTGTGGTCTACAACGATGCAATTCGGTTGCGTCAAGACCTCTACCAGCAAGGGGAGAAAGTTAGCGATACTGAAATTCAGAAACGGGTGATTACCCAAGCCAAGCTAACCGTTGAACGTGAATGGCTATCGGAAGTTGCATCTGTGCCGTTAGTTCAATCCTTGCAAGATGCCCATCTGGCTTTTCGTAATTTCTTCAAAAGCTTGAAGGGTGAACGGAAAGGCCGCAAGATTGGGTTTCCGAAGTTTAAAAAGAAACACTCAACTCAATCCATTCGATTCACAACTAACGGTTTTTCGGTTAAACCCAACTCGGTTTACTTAGCCAAGATTGGTTGTGTTCGAGTCAAGTGGTCAAGAGAACTGCCATCGGATCCATCATCAGTGACGATCATCAAGGATGCAGCCGATCACTACTTTGCATCGTTTGTCTGTGAAGTGGATCCGATCGCTCTGAAGGCTATCAAAAATGGAGTTGGCATCGACTTAGGATTGACCACCTTTGCCACTCTGTCCACGGGTGAAAAGGTACTAAGTCCCAAGCCTCTAGCCAAATCCCTCAAGCGATTGCGCCGTGCTCAAAAATCCCTCAGCCGCAAGGTTAAGGGCAGCAAGCGCCGATATCTAGCCCGCCGCAAGGTGGCCCGAATTCACGCCCGCATCAAGGATCAACGAACCGACTTCCTGCACAAGTTATCAACCCGAATCGTTCGCGAGAACCAAGCGATCGTTCTGGAAGATTTGAATGTGTCGGGCATGGTGAAAAATCGCAAGTTGGCGCGGGCAATTTCGGATGCTGGCTGGTACAGCTTCCGTCAAATGATCGAGGGAAAAGCAATTCGCTATGGGCGGGATTTCCAGGTGATTAGCCGATGGGAGCCAACCAGTCAGCGTTGTTCATCTTGTGGCCAATTGGGTGGCAAGAAACCCCTTGATGTTCGCGAGTGGAAGTGTATGCACTGCGGGGTAATTCATGATCGCGATGTGAATGCGGCCATCAATATCCAAGTCGCGGGCGGGCAGTCCGAGACTCAAAACGGACGTGGAGGCCAGCGTAAATCCAGTTCGCTGGTAGCAGCCGATGAAGCGTCAACCCGTGGTCTAGTCGAGCAACTTCGGTTGTTTGCCTAGGGCCGGAATCCACGCTCCTTTAGGACAGGGAGGATGTCAACACATGAGACATCGCGTCTTTGAACTGCTACTGATTCTGAAGGCCACGAGGCTTTCTTCCATTGGTGCTCAGATGCTCTTGTGGACGATGCTGGGCATTTTGTCAACGCTGGGCATCATGACCGGGATTACTTACAACCTGCTGAAGGATCAGACGGTTGATGAGATTCAAAAAACCCTGAGGATTGAGGTGCAAGGCCTCGAAAGCGATCTGAAGCAGGTGGAAGAATTTGCGGATGGGTTCGGGGTTGCTGTCTATGAGGTCAGCCGACTGGGCCAGGATGAGGCGGCGATCGCCCAAAGCTGTGAACAGATTATTTTGGAATTTTTGAAAAACCGGCCGCCTCTGGTGGCGGGCTTGGGGTTGCAACAGGAACCGTTTGCCCTGCTGAAGGGCCGGGAGCAGTTCGATCCGTATTATTCGATCGTGCCGCCGCGGTTGGTAAACCGGGTTTCGGAACTGGGGCGATCGCGGCCCACGCCCGCTAGCCCCCGATCCACAGTGTCGGAACCGAAAACTGCTTTTTCGGAGCCAAGCATGATCCATAAGCGGCTGGCTCCGCCCTATGTGTTGATCCGCGATGGCATTCCCCCTTCCACTCCATCGCCCACAGCCACGCCTTCAACCCCCGATCGCTTGGCCCAACTCGATCGCGCCGAATCCCTGACGGAGCGGCTGACCCCTTCGGAAGCTCGCCTGGTGTCTCCCAAGGAGGCAAGTGCGGCGGAGCCACGGTGGCTCAAGCCCTACCGCTGGAATCAACAGGTGCTGGTGACGCTGCTGAGTCCGGTGCGCAGTCGCGATCGCCACAAGGTGGGATCCACGGTAGTTGATATTGACATCACCAATCTCAGTGAACGTCTGGCGCGGCCGGTGCTGGGACAGGACGGCTATTTCGTGCTGCTGAGTTATGAGGGGGAACTGCTGGCCTATCCACCGGATCCGCAGCGGGCCACGGGCCTATCGAGCTACCAGAAAATTCCCTCCTTGGAACGAATTTGGCCCAAAATTCGCCAATCTCGGTTGGGTTTTCGGACAACTCCCGCTGAGTTTTTGGCCTATCGCCCGATCGCGGGAACGGACTGGATGATGGTGGCAGTAGTGCCGCGCCGCCGACTGTTTGCCCCCATTTTCCAAACGGCCTTGGGAACCAGCTTGGTGGCCAGTTTGGTGCTGCTGGGCAGCATTTGGTTTTTCGTACACCGGTTGAATCAGCGCTTGAAGCCCATGATTGATGGCTGCCGGGAACTGGTTCACAGCAGCCAAATGGCGCTGCTTTCCAGCGGAATTACCAATGAAGAGGAAACATCGCCCCCGGCAGGTGGCATCCCCAGCAATCCCAAGGGGCCGGAGTCGGCGCGATCGCCCGAATCGATCGCCCCGATGGCTACCTTAGCCAGCGCCGCGCCGCCCTTTCCCGGCGCAGGAGCGGACAAGGTGGGGGCGATCGACCCCACCGCAACCTTGGCAACCAAGCCTGCTACTTCGATCGATCCCACCCTGGGACTCGATGAGATTGATATTTTGCAAGATGCTTTCCAATCCATGTATCGGCAATTGGAAACCTCGCTTAGCTCTTTGCAAAACACCCTGAATCAACTGAAAGATACCCAACTTCAGGTGATTCAAAGCGAAAAAATGGCAGCGGTTGGGCAAATGTTGGCAGGGGTAGCCCACGAAATTAATAATCCCATTAGCTTTATTTCCGGCAACGTGGAACACCTGGGCCATTATGTTCAGGATTTGGGCCGCATTATTCGCAGCTATCAACATTACTTTCCCGAAGTGCCAGAAGAGTTGCAAGAGGTGTTGGAGGAAGTTGATCCTGATTTTCTGTTAGATGATTTGACCCAAATGGTGCGATCGATGCGGTTGGGATCCGAGCGTGTACGAGATATCGTGCGATCGCTCCGATCCTTCTCGCGAGCTAATGACAACGATTTTCAGGTCACCAATATCCATGAGGGCCTCGACAGCACCTTAATTATCTTGAACCATCGCATTAAGGCTTCCAGCGAGCGGCCGGAAATTCAGGTGTTGCGAGAATATGCGGATTTGCCCTTGGTGGAATGTTGTTTAGGGCCCCTGAATCAGGTGTTCATGAACCTTTTGAGCAATGCGATCGACGCGATCGAGGAATCTCAATCCGGTTGGACTTTTGATGAAATTCGGGAAAATCCTGGCATTATTCGGATTCAAACGCGCCTCTGTGAAGGACGGCTGATTCGGATCACGATCGCCGATAACGGCAGTGGCATTCCTGAACATTTGCAGGGGCAGGTTTTCAATTCCTTTGTGACTTCAAAACCCGTGGGCAAAGGTACAGGTTTGGGGCTTTCAATCAGTCACCAAGTCATTCATCAAACCCATCGAGGCCGGCTCTGGTTTGATTCGCAGGTGGGGCGTGGCACGGCATTTCACATCGAAATCCCGATTCATCAAGACATTCCCAGCCCGGCCCTCTCCCAGGCTGTGGCTGCCGTCAGCTAGGTTGCTGGCACTTTCTCGTAACCGCTTGCCGACACCCAACCCACCACCATCCCCCTCAACGCCATCGCGACCAATCCGTTCAATAGCCCCCTTTCTGAAAGAGTTTAAGTTTGTGCAAACTACCGGGCTGAGTTCTGGGCGATCGGCCTACAGTCATGGATAAGGGCCAGCCCAGGAAGCGGAGAGAACGGTCATGGTAGAAACAAACGGTGTCATCATGCAGTACTTCGAGTGGTACTGCCCCGCCGATGGCTCCCTTTGGGGTCAGGTGCAGGATCAAGCTCGGGAGTTGGCCGCAAAAGGGATCACAGCCCTTTGGTTACCGCCGGTTTATAAGGGCACCAGCAGTTCTGATGTGGGCTACGGCACCTATGACCTGTTTGATTTAGGCGAGTTTGACCAAAAAGGCACTATTCGCACCAAATATGGCACCAAAGAAGAGCTGATCGCGGCCGTGAAAGCTTCGCGGGCAGCGGGTTTGCAGGTTTATTTGGACACGGTGTTTAATCACAAAAACGGGGGCGATGCCACGGAAACGGTGTGGGCCACGCCCGTCGCCAGCGATAACCGCAATTGGGAGTTGGGAGCGGCCCGGGAAATTAGCATTTGGTCGAAGTTCACCTTTCCCGGTCGGGGCGATCGCTACTCGGCCATGAAGTGGGATGCCCGCTGTTTTGATTCGGTGAACCACAATGCCAACGATCCGGACGATCGCGCCACTTATCGCCTCAGTCCCAAAACTTTTGAGTCGGAAATGAGCCATCGCTATGGCGACTATGACTTTTTGATGGCTTGCGATTTGGATACGAATCACCCGGAGGTGCGCCAGGAGCTGGTGCATTGGGGCCAATGGATCCAAGACACCCTGGGCACGGATGGGTTTCGGTTGGATGCGGTGAAACACATTCGATCGAGCTTTTTCAATGAGTGGCTCGATGCGGTGCGCCGTCACTGTCCCCATCGAAAGCTGTTTGCGGTGGGGGAATATTGGGAAAACGACGTGGAGGCCCTGCATCGGTATTTGGCGGCCACGGAGGGGCGGATGTCGCTGTTTGACGTGCCGTTGCACTACAACTTCCACCAGGCCAGTCGATCGGGCAGCGCCTATGACCTGCGTACCATTCTCGATCGCACCCTGATGCAACAGCAGCCCACTTTGGCCGTCACCTTTGTGGACAACCACAACAGCCAACCTCTGCAAGCCCTGGAATCGCCTGTGGAGGCTTGGTTTAAACCCCTTGCCTACGCGATCATTTTGCTGCGGCGGGAGGGCTATCCCTGTGTGTTCTACGGGGACTATTACGGCACGGAATATACCGATCGGGGACGGGATGGCCATCAACACACCGTTTCGCTGTCCAAACACAATTGGCTGTTGGATAAGTTTCTGTATGCCCGTCGGCGCTTTGGTTGGGGGCCGCAGTATGACTACTTCTCCGGCAGCAACACGATCGGCTGGACTCGGTTAGGCGATGCCACCCATCCCCTGAGCATGGCGGTGGTGTTGAGCAACGGCGGCCCCAGCAGCCTTTGGATGGAAACGGGGCAATCGAACGCCACGTTCTATGACCTAACGGATCATGTGAAGGAACTGGTTTACACCAACGAGTGGGGCTGGGGTGAGTTCCGCTGTGCCGGGGGATCGGTATCGGTTTGGATTCAGCAGGCTTGATCCCGATCGGGGCGAATCAGAGACTCATCAAGGGCTAATCAAAGGGCTAATCAACCAAGGGCTGAACCCAACAGCTAATTCAGCAGCTAACTTAGCCAGCAACTCAGCCAGCAGCCAAATTATGGGGGCCGATCGCAACGGTTGAATTGCGGTGGCATGGTGGTGCGATTCGAGCATTCCGCATTGGCCAGAAACGCTACAAAAAGAAATGGTGCAAGAGAGACATGGTGCAAGGGCCAAGTTCTCGTCTTGTTCTGCGTTCTCTTGGCCGATCGCCCTGACCTGCACCGAATCATTCCCCCTTTGCCATGAATCTGAAACAAGTCATCATCATCTATAAAGCCGGAGACTCTCGCAGCCAAGGCTGGGCAGAGCGTTGCTCACGGGAACTGGATGCCCTAGGCACGCGATCGCTCGTGGGCCCCAGCGGCCCCAAGGACAATCCCTACCCGGTGTTTTTGGCTTCGGTCACCCAGCCGATCGACCTGGCGATTGTCTTGGGGGGGGATGGCACGGTGTTGGCCGCTGCTCGACACCTGGCCCCGGAACAAGTGCCCATTTTGGCCGTGAACGTGGGAGGGCACTTGGGGTTTTTAACGGAACCCTTTGAGCTGTTTGAAAACTCCCAAGCGGTGTGGGAACGGCTCCAGAGCGATCGCTTCGCCGTTCAACAACGGATGATGTTGCAAGGGCAGGTTTTTGAAGGGAAAACCCTCGCCGCGATGGAAGATGGCAGCTACAAGGGGACGGAACCGGTGGGGGAAACCTTCCTGGCCCTGAACGAAATTTGCGTGAAGCCCATTTCCAACGATCGCCTGATGACCACCATGCTGGAAGTGGAAATCGATGGCGAAATCGTCGATCGCTACCACGGCGACGGGCTAATTGTGGCCACTCCCACCGGTTCCACCTGCTATACCGTTTCCGCCAACGGGCCCATTCTCCATTCTGGCCTGGATGCCATCACCGTTACCCCCATTTGCCCCCTCAGTTTGTCTAGCCGCCCGATCGTGTTGCCTCCCCGCTGTGTGGTCAGCATTTGGCCCTTGGGGGATTACGAGCTGGCCACCAAAGTTTGGACGGATGGTGTTTTTGGGGCTTCCCTTTGGCCCGGCCAGCGGATTGATGTGCGGATGGCGGATTGCGTGGCCAAGTTTGTGATCCTGCGGGAAAACTATTCCTACTACCGCACCCTGCGCGAGAAATTGCTTTGGGCCGGGGCCCGCATTGACTATGGCCATGCCAGCCGCAATTAGGCCCAGCACCCAGCCTAAACCTGAAATAGGGACGGATTTAGCGCGATCGCCCTAGTTGGCTACGGCACACAACACCGAGGCGCACTGCCTTATCCTTAATTAAGGCCAACTTAACCTCGGTTCCCCGTTTCCTTAACCCTGTGTCGCAGTTCTTGGTCGCTGCGCTCGCCCTTGCTGTCCTCGTGCTGGTTGCGTCCCATGTCTTTGAGTGAATCAAGTTCCGCTGCAATCAAGTCTGCTTTGCCAAAAGCGGCCCAGGGCAATGCCGGCCGCAGTTGGGGCGATCGATTAGCAGGGTGGCCCTGGCGGCGGATTTTCAGTGCCGTGGTGGGAATCTCGATCGCCCTCACCATGCTGGTGTTAGGTGGCTGGTATTTCACGGCGGGGTTTGGCCTGTTGGTCTACCTGGGTTTGGGTGAATATTTCGCCCTGGTGCAGGCCAAAGGGGCAGTTCCCGCCGTGAAAACCGTCACCATTGCTTGTTTGGCAATTGTGGCCGCCTCGGCCTGGATGCCGTCCGTGGCCGATGCGATCGTCCCGATCGCCAGCACCCTGGTTTGTTTCTATTTGCTGTTTATGCCCAAAATGGCCTCGATCGCCGATCTGTCCAGCTCGGTGATGGGCCTGTTTTACTGTGGCTATTTGCCCAGTTATTGGGTGCGGCTGCGGGTCGGGGCGGGGCTGGCCTTGGACGATGGAGCCGTGGCCCGGTTGCCGCTGAATGGGTTCTGGCCCGAATCTTGGAACCCGGCCGCCTGGCCCGAGGCCCTGACGGTGACGATTCTGGCCTTTTGCTGCATTTGGGCGGCCGATATTGGGGCCTACATCATGGGCAAATGGGTGGGCAAAACCCGCCTCTCAGACATCAGCCCCAAGAAAACCGTGGAAGGCTCTTTGGCCGGCACGCTGGGCAGCGCACTGGTGGGAACTCTGGGCGCGGCCTATTGCCATTGGCCCCTGTGGTTCATCACGGGGCCTTTGTTGGGGCTGCTGGTGGGTGTTTCCAGTCTGCTGGGAGATTTGATTGAGTCCCTGATGAAGCGAGATGCGGGGGTCAAAGATTCCGGGAATTTGATTCCGGGCCATGGCGGCATTCTCGATCGCGCCGACAGCTACATTTTCACGGCTCCCCTGGTGTATTACTTCACGACCCTATTGCTCCCGTTCGTTTCTCAGTTGAATTAGTTGTGTTAGCGAATTCGCCGCTGAATCGTTCAAAGCGCATGATTTTCTAAAAACTCCGATTCCTTAAATTCCTTAAACTCCGATTCCCTAAGGAGTTGCCCTATGGCCGTGGTGCTGATGGCAGGAATGACCCGATCTGCGCCTGCTAGCTGGATTTTCGGGAGCCAATGCAACGAGACGATCGCCTCGCTTCTACAATGGGGGCGACTAGTTTGATTTGGATGAGTTCACAGCCTTGAACGCGCCCCAGTCGGAACAATTTGAGCGCGTCCGATCGAGCTTGCGACGGGCGATCGAGCAGTTGGGTACTCGCGATTCACAACGGTGGAATGCCCTGATTCAGCCGGATTTGGATCGGTTAGCGGGGGCCCTCGACAAGCTCGATCGATTCGTGGTGCGGATTGCGGCCTTTGGCTTGGTTAGCCGGGGCAAGTCCGCCGTTTTGAATGCCCTGTTGGGGGAACACCTGTTGGAAACGGGGCCCCTGAATGGCCTGACGCGCTTGCCCCGATCGGTGCGGTGGCATCCTCCCGGGCGCGATCGCCCGATCGAGGTGGAATTCATTGACACACCGGGGCTGGATGAAATTGACGGAGAAAGCCGCGCTGAACTCTCGCGGGAAGTAGCCGAGCGATCGGACTTGATCCTATTCATCACCGCTGGCGACTTAACCCAGGTGGAATATGCGGCCTTGCGAACCTTGCGCCAGGCCCATAAGCCCCTGATTTTGGTTTTCAACAAAATTGATTTGTTTCCCGAAACGGAGCGGCCGGCGATTGTGGAGCGGCTGCGATCGCTCATGCAGTTGGAAGCGGCCGGTCAGCCCCCACCCACCCACCGGCCCAACAATCCTGCTGAACGTCGCTGGGATCCGTTCTTGCCCGTGGATGAAATTGTGCTGGCGGCGGCGGAACCGGCCCCGATTCAAGTGCGGGAAGAATGGCCCGATGGCCGGGTGACCTATGGTTGGGAGTCGCCCCCACCGGAGATTGAGGCCTTGCGATCGGCCATTTTGGCCACCATCGATCGGGAAGGAGAAGCCCTGCTGGCCCTGAATGCCCTGATGCAGGCCCGCACTGCCCAGCAAACCATCGCCCAAAAAACCCTCACCCACCTGCGCGACGATGCGGAGGCCCAAACTTGGCGATTCATTCAAGTGAAGGCCGTAATCGTGGCCCTCAGTCCCTTTGTGCTATTGGATGCGATCGCGGCGGTGTTGGTGGATTGGTTTTTGGTGCGATCGCTGTCGCGGCTCTATGGCCTGCCCCTGGTGCGATCGGCTTGGCAGTCGTTTTGGAAAACGGGCTTGGTCAGCTTGGGAGCCATGCTGCTTGGAGAGGTGGGGGGCGGCTTCTTGGGTGGGAATGACGGGCGATCGCTCCAAGCGGGCAGCGACGGCTTCAGCGGCTACCTGGGGGCGGCCCTGGTGCAGGCGGCGGCGGCGGCCTTTGGCAGCTTAGCGATCGCCAAAACCACCCGCAGTTCCCTCGAAGCGGGCTGCACTTGGGGAGATGACGGCCCCGACACCCTCGCTAAAGACTTGCTGGATTTTGTGGAGCCGGGAACCGTCCTGCACCAACTGCGAGACGAGTGGCGATCGCGCATTGGCCTGGGCGGCCTTGATGCCAAACCCACCGACCCTGCTAAAACAGTCGCGATCGTGCCCGCGCCGAAAATCCCCCCGGCAGATAAATTGGACAAGTGACCCCCGCCCGCATTTGTGACCAGTCACAGAACTGGGCCGCCAACGCATCGCCCGAGCCATTGCAAACTCGCACATTAAAGCCATATTCCCTGGCCACTCGCCCAAATTCATTCAGGTAGGCATATTGGCGCGGGTATTCCAAATTATTCCAAGGTTGCAAATTAAACGTCACTTCCACCCAAGGCGGCAATTGCTCATCACCCCGGTGGATCGTCCAGCGATCGACAATTTTTCCCCCCAGCAAATCCCGCGTGAGCCAGAGGCTAGGCGGAGTCAGGCCCTGTTGGCGAATTTCCTGATCGGTGGCCATGGGTTGATCGCCAAAGCAGCCCGTCCGTCGAAAGATTCGGGTTGGCTCCAGTTCCACGGCCACCGGATCCCCCAAGGGTTGATCGGACAGTGCATCGCTGCCGCTGGTGACGGCTGCCGCCGCAGCCTCCGAAGCCGAAGTTTCCACAGCTGGCGACACGGACATTTGCACCGGCTCGGCCTTGGGCGGCCCTTCCCGGGCGATCGCCTCGGGCGCAATTGCCACCGGCAACCCCAACCCCAGCCCTAAACCAACGGCCCAACCAATAGCAGCACGGTTAGCAACACGAGTAAGACTGGGCATGACTTTTGCGCCATTCTGGCGGCAGCTTGCAACGGGCAATTCTGAAGATTTTAGAGGGCGCGATCGGCTTCAAGGTTTAGTGCCAGGGCTTGGCGATCGATTCGCACAGCAACCGGCAGCAGCAGACGGCGGCGGGGTTGACTGGGCGATTGATGACTGGGCGATTGATGACTGGGCGATCGTTGAACCCTGAGTAGCCGCAGTCTCCGCCTCCAAAGCAGCACCCTCCATCGCCTGATGAAGCTGACTTGCTCGCTCCACAATCGGACAAATATTGCCCGGGGATTGTTCCAAGTCATCCGCCACCGCCAACAGGGATTGCAACTCATCTCGCAGCCGCTGAAGCGATTGAATGCGGCGATCCAAATCTGCCAACTTATCCCGCAGCTTATGCTTCACCGTTGAACAGGGAGCATTACCACTGTCATAAACCGTCAGCAGCTCACTGATATCTTGCAAACTCATGCCCAAAGATTGGGCCTGCTTCACAAAGGCCAAGCGATCGAGCGTGGACGGTGCAAACAACCGAAACCCGCCAGCCGTTCGATCGATCGCTTGGATCAGTCCCAAACTTTCGTAGTAGCGAATCGTTTGAATGGAGCAGCCACTGCGCGATCGCACCTCTCCAATTTTCAACAGATTTTGGGCTGGTGCTTCAGCACGCTTTGCAAATTCCCAAGACACTGGAACCTCAGAAATTTTTTATTCATCGAACTTCGTTCACCTAAGCTTATCAATATTTATCAATCATGCATTCAACTTTGAGGATATCTACATTGAGGGATTTACAGATTCAGTTTTGACTGAAATCCTGAGTTAGCTCTCAGGTTTTAGCAGCATCAACAATCCCTCACTAAACTTTATTAAGCTGAGCTTAGATGATCGCTAAACCCAAGTGGTTCTGCGTCCCAGTAATCCCATAATTGTGCCCGCTCCCTGCGCCGTTCGGATACAAGCTCGATATAAATGATGCTTTCCTCGCAATAATCCAGGAATTAGCGCCAGAATTCCCAAAATCATTAACGCAAGTCCCTTGCAGAGCCGAACTAGAAATATCTTGGGCTGTGGGTAGAGTTCTTTTTCAACCAAGCTGTAAATGCTCCAACCCCAATAGTTACGCCGTAACAACCATTGAAACGTGGTTCGACTAGCCGGAATCGATTCATAGGCGATCGCCTCTGCTGACCAAACAATTTTTAAGCCCGCTTGATGGAGCCGCATAAATAGGTGCGTATCTTCTCCACCTCCCACCGCAAATCGCTCATCAAAAACACAGGGTATTTGCTTCAGATACGGCGCAGGGAGCAACACATTGTTCGTGAAAGCCACATGCAAGTTCTGACCTGTTTTATAGGCAGGAGGCGCAAAGAATTGTCCCTGATGAATCCAGTTAGGCACTTGATTGGATTGAAACACGGGCAAGATTGGCCCGCCCACAATATCTGCTTGAAATTGCGCTTGCGCAGTCAAAAGCGCTTCTAGCCAAGAGGGGCAAGCTTGTTCATCATCATCAATGATGGCGATGAAGTCACTATCTTCAGCCGCATTTTGAATGGTGCGATTTCTGGCATAGGTCACACCCGATCGCATTTCAACATCGTAGCGAATTGGCCAGCGGGAGCTTTCTTGCCAAGTGGACAAGGTTTCACGCGCCGACCCATTTGCATCATTGTCAACCACAATGATTTCAATTTCAGGAGTTGCAATTTGCTCAAACTTGAGTGCCTGCAAGCTCAAGATCAGTTGATGCAGTAAATCTTGTCGTTTATAGGTGGCAACACAGATGGAAACTTTCATGAAAATTTAATTGATCACCTTCAATTAGCCACACTCAATCAGTCGCACTCAATCAGTCGCACTCACCAATCGCCCCTAAACCGCCCGTGATCCCTCATTTTGCGATGATGACTCGTTGAATCGAAGCCTCACGATCAAAGTGCCCAAGGCAACGGTTCCACCACCGGGCAATTGGTTTGCATTTGATAGGTACATCCTTGAGCCGTCGCGTAGTGAATAGCCAAGACCATTTCATTCACATGCAATGAATAGCGTCCTGATAACCTGGGTGATCGCTTATTTTCAATTGCCTCGGCTAAGTCGGCAATTCCCCGCGCAAAATCCATTTGTTGAGCGCCCCGATACTTTTGACGCTTGGTGACTGGCCCCACCAATGGGTAACGTTGCGCGAGCGGCCCCTCGATCGTTTTGCGACGAATTCGTAGACGACGTTTAATATAAACGGGCGATCGATAAAACCAACAATCTTCCGTATACATCACCCCCTGATCTCCAAAAATTCGTAATTCGTGATCATGGGAAGCCACAATACTACAGGTCAAGCGAGCCACAACTCCCGAGGCAAACTTAATACAGGCAACTGAAAAATCCGGCGTATTGGGTGGATCTAGATGATCAACACCCTTATTGGGAATCGTACAATCCGCAAAGGCAGTAACGCTAACAGCCGACCCAAAGAAAGCAGGTAACCAAGTTAAGTAATAGCCCGCATGTTCCAACGTGCAACCCACTTCAAATTCATCTTTGTAGGGCCACGGTATTCCCGATTCACTCAGCCAGGTTTGGTAAGCCATCGCAGGCACAAACCCATCGTCCATTTCTGCATAAACCAAGCTGACTTGGCCAACCGCTTGCTCGCGCAAAGCTTTCCAAATCGTTTGTGCCGTTTCGCCCAAAAGGCTGCAAGGCGCACCGGAAATTTCCAGTTGCTTAGATTCCGCTAGTTCAACCAGTTCTTTGGCCTCTTCAAAAGTCATCCCCAGCGGTTTTTCCGAGTAAACATGTTTGCCCGCCAACAAAGCTGCTTTGGAAACTTCGTAGTGACTGCGAGGATTGGTTAGGTTGATGACAATTTGCACGCGCTCATCTGCCAACACCGCTTCCAAACTGGGGTACTTAGGAAGTTTATGAAATTGAGAAAAATGCTCTGTGCGTGCTGAATCTCGATCCATTACGCCCAGAATTTTTAATGAAGGATGATTTTCGAGGGTTCGCACATAATAATCAGCAACAAATCCACAGCCGATCAATGCAACATTCATGGAACTATTGCCCGTTTATATTGATCAAAAACAGAACAAGGGGGATGCCCCAAATAGTCAGCTAGTTTTGGCGGTCTCAGGATCAAGAACATCACTGCTGACCAAGGAGTTGGTCAGCGGGCCCCCACAAACCTGGCCAAATTTTCATCCTTTACCAAGATTTGTGGCCAGGAACCGGATCATTGAAAGTAGCCCGAGGGTTTTTGATCGTATGCTGGCTTCTTCGACTCGCTCAAAAGTTACCCTCCATCCATCATGAAGAGCGATCGACTACACATGCACACCCTTAGCAACCAGTCTATTCAAGCTCTAACAAGCTCGCGTATCGATCAACTGCTATTTTAGCCTTAGCAGAAATCATGATGGCAACATGCTCAGGTCGAGTTGAGTTAACAAAGTTGCGCAACTCTTCTTCGGTCATCACATTGGGATCGTAATAGGAATTGAGAATTTTGGTTGGATCCCAGTAATGACTGCTTCGGTCTTGAAGCACCCGGTCAATATAGGTTCCATAGAGTGTGTATTCAGAAAAATGCCAGGTTTTTGAAACTGCCTCGAACCATGATTGATGATAAATTCGTTCAATGTGACGACACATCGCTGTTACATTTTCTCGTTTCCACGTGATCACATCAGCAATGTAGTCGGGAGCTGGCATGGGTGTTGCTGTTAAACCCAATAACCGGCTAGCCGATTGATGCCAATGTTGATGCGGCGTATCCATTCCGATCGGATTTCCCTCTGGCTCAGCATAGAATCGAACTTGGTTATTTTTGACCAGGTTCGAAATGCCAAAGTCTCGGATAAACATTTCATCCGAGTCCAAAAATACTGAAATTTCTTCATCAATGACTCTAGAAAGTGCAATTTTGGAAATTTGCTGCATAATCCAGCTACGCACTGGAACTCCTTTTAGGCTGAACCAGGTTTTTCGGATTTTGGGTAGCCTAAAAAGCCAAAAAGGGAGCAGATCTTGAACAATAATAATTTCTGTGTGTTGATTTTTGAGTTGTGAAAACAGTTTTAGATCCCGCTTTTCTACAACAATGTAATGCTTGAAAGGTGGTTGAACAAATCGCGATATACTTTTGCAGAGAAGTTGACAGCGTTGGAAATCTTGATCATAGCTTGGCGTAATGATTGCAAAGGAAGACAGATTTTGAGAATTATCGATTTGCATGGGATGACTGGTGTTGAAGGCAGAGCTAGGTTATCGATTTTTGAGCATCTTCAAGCGAAATACTGACTCAAAGGGTTCTTTTAAAAACAGGACAGTTGAAAACAAGGCACTGAACAATTATTCTGATTGATTTTATTTGAATCAGGAAAAAGTAAATCAAGAAAAAGTTTCTCAATCATGAGATAAATTGTTCTATTTTCAAGATTGAAGTTTTGTAAGCCTGAAGTAATGTTCAAGCAACTTCTCGGGTTATGTTTCAAACACCCATTGTAAGCCAAAGATTTTCGCTATTATTATACTGCATTGCCGAAATTGATTTGTATTTAGCTTTGTAGAATTTTTTGAGAATTTTCGAGGAATTTTTATTTTTGATCAAGAAGAATTTGTAAATTGTAAAAAGTGAATTTTTCTTAAAGAATTTGCTTGCAAGTAAGTATTTTGAATTTCCTTAAAGTACCTTCAGTTTTTCTCGTAGTCAAGAATTGGACTTATACTCAATTCCAACTCTTGACTCATCCGACAAGAACTCAGCGGTCTCGGGCAAGGGTTGTTCCGGAATCTGAGTGGAAAAATTCGAGGGGTTAACTTTAAATTGTTGATAATAGTTTGCTGCCACTGTGAAGGAGACAGCAGCAAAGATGACACTTGGCAAGGAATTACGAAACAGCAAGGAGCTTTCCGAAAGATTAGCAACGGTGCTGTAGGTAAAGAACATCAGAACCCAAATATATTCGTTATTTTTAGTGGCACGCATGAGCGCTATGGTTTTGACAATTGTTTGAAAAACAACCCAAACGTAAACTGCTAAGCCCACAAGACCTAAATCAATACATATTTCCAAAAATCCATTATGGGCATCAGGAACGGGCCACCGAACTGCGCGAACAACATAGGCTGATTTCCCATCTAAGCCATTCCAGAATGTGCCAAAGCCATAACCCAGGATTGGTCGATCCTTGATTCGATCGATCACAAATTCCCAAACATCTGTTCTACCTGTTAGGCTAGCATCCTTACCTAACGCGCCCAGGATATTAATTACGATGTCATCCCAATAAAAAAATAAATTAATTCCAATGACGGCTGACCAGATTAGGCAGCGAACCATCCATTTGTGTGGTAGGCGAAAAATCTGGCCAAATGCGCTCATGCCAATCAGCAATCCAATATTAATAAAGGGACTTTTGGAGCCAGAGAGTTGAATAAGAACAAAGGCAGTGAGGAGGCCAGACCAAGCTAAATAGCGATATCGTCGATAGGTTTCGGAAATACCAAGCAGCACAAAGACTCCGGAAGCGAGGGCCATCATTTTACCCAGTTGATTTTTGTGGGAATAGATGCCGCGCCATTTGCCGGCATGAACTGCGCCCATCACGCCATATTTACGGAGGGCAACACCAAAGACGAAACAGAGCACTTGGGAAATGCCAAACATAACTCCCAAGATGCGCACTTGATCCCTGAGGGAGTAGCGAGTGGCGAGATAAAGACCAAATTGAAAGGTGCCAATCATGGCGATCGAGGCATTAAGGGTCTTAGACGGCTCGATCGACCAGAGAAACGAAATGGGAAACATAGCAATGAGAAAAACCACTGTGGGAGCTGCCATTAGCATCACAATGACTTTTTTCCATCGCATAATTAATAAAATATTGGTGACGATGTAGTTCAAAAAATAGAGCGCCACGCTCGGTTTATAATTAAAAGATAAGATATCTTGCCCATCACCTTCACTGGCTCCATTGGTTAAAATAACCTCTAGAATGCCAAGGGAGTAGCGAATGAGAAAGAAAACAACAAAAATGTGTTCTAAGAGAAAGAGAGGATTGCGGTTATAAACCTCTTTGAGTTTTGCTGTTGCTTCCTTTGTAATCAAAAAAATGCTCATTTCTTTTTGATCAAATACTAGTCAAGGGGGTTGGCAGCGGATCTGGAGCAATATTCGTAAACAATCAAAATAAATTCAAAACGAACTCAAAATAAAACAATTTAAGATCAATGGCAGATCAATATTAACAACATTAATTCAATGCCAAGCTCAAGTTTGGTTCATGGGTTCGCTGGTTTGAGCCGTGAGTTCAGCAGTTATAGTCCAATTTTTAAGCGAGTTTACCTGACTTGCCACTAGGCGTTGGGCTTGCGGGGGGCGCGGCGGTGCTTGGGTGCTGGTGGCTCGTTAGCGGACAGGTCTTTGAGAAGAAAACTGAGCCACAGCCGCAAGGAGTTGGTTTCCTGTTGTTTTTTGTGGTTGACCCGCAGGAGTGCTTGGCGATCGCGCTGTAACTCGGCTTGGATTGCTTGCTGCTGAGCACGAGCTTGGGCCATATTTTCGTGAATTTGGTTTAATTCCACTTGCCGATCGCGACAGAGGGCCACGAGTCGATCGTGCTCTGCCTGTAGTTTAGCGACGGTGGAGGGCAGTCCGTCGTATTGCTGTTGCAGGGTTTCGATCTGTTGGCGAAGTTCGTAGCGCCGCCGGTGATGGGCATCGGCTTGGGTGCGAATTTGTTCGAGGGCCGCTTGCTGCTGTTGCAGGGTCATTTCTACGCTCTGCTGTTCTCGCATGGTGTCAGCGAGCGATCGCGTGAGGGTGGCCGTGCGCTCGCTGAGTTCGGCTGCTTGGGCCTCAAGGCTGGTGCAGTTGTTGAGGAGGGTTTGTTCTCGCTGGCGGAGGTTACTGAGGTTGGCTTGGCGCTCTTGGGCCTCTTGTTCTAGGGCAATTGTTTCGGCGCGCAGTCGATCGACCTGAGTTAGGTCGCGCTCCATGCTTGCCTTGCGACTGTCAAGATTGGCTAATTGAGTTTGATGCTGAACAATTTTGTCTTCGAGTTGCTGGCGCTGGGTTTCCAAATCAGCCAAAACGCGATAGACCTTCTGCGTTCGGCCGCTGCCTTCATCAATTTGGGACTGAATTGCTTCTTTTTCCTTGCGCAGCACACCAATCACGGCTTCGAGTTGCTGCTTACGGGTGAGGGATTGTTCTAGTTCTCGTTCGAGGCGATCGACCTCCACACGCAAGGCGCTGGCGAGGTCGCTGCTGAGGGGCGGGTTGATGGTTGGTGGGCGGCGATCGCTGGGTAACCAGTTGGCATATTCGGGGGAGATGGTTTCCCTGAGGCGAGGATCCCAGGGTTCGGACTGCGATCGGGAGCGATCGGGCGTTAAGGCGGTGATCGCCGCTGCACCGGACAGGGCAATGGCTCCGAGACCGAGGGCCTTTTGCCATTGGCGATCGGTCACAACCCCAATGCCAAGACCTAAGCTAAACGCGACCGTGCCTGCGATCCACCAATTGCGATTCACTGCTAACACACCATCTGAACTATGCGATCGTAGCCATAACTTAACTGCTGATTACTCCAATCCATCGATTACCCCAATCTATACCAAGGGATCAACAGAGCCAGACCGAGACCAACCAACCCCGCCAAAAATCAGCAGACAGAATCAACGAACGAAACCAGCTAATACAACCAGGCAACAAAACCAGCCAATACAATCAGCCAACACAACCAACAACCGGGTTAATATTCCAGCCCGTCCATCTCAACGCAATTCCCCCCATGCCGACGGGCCCGTTCAAGGGCCCGCAAAGCCGATCGCACGGCCGCATCGGGCAGTTGCTGGAGGTCAGGCACCAACGTGCCAATGCCTAAGGATAGGGTCACTTCTCCGCCAGCGATTGGGATCGGCTCCTGGGCGGACGGGGAGCGATCCATTGGCGTTCCGGCAGGGACTTCGGAAGAGACTTCAGGGGCCACTTCAGCAGCCATTGCAGCCTCAGAACCAGTGACCAAGAACGCATCGGCTAAATCTGCGCTGGCATCGATGCCGACATTGCCAACATTAATGTTGGTATTGATCGGTCTGGATGCCTCTTGCCCAGCATGAACCCGGTCATTGGCGGTGTTGGAGTTGTTCCGGGGCCGATCGCTCGTTGGGGAAAAATCCATATCCAGATGCAAAGATGAACCGGCAGCCCAAGGAGAAGCCGGAGCCTCATCGTAGTGGCTTGGCCAATGGTGAGCCGTGGGAGTCATGGCCTGCTGAGTCGTGCAGCGATTGAACTGATGGCGAATCGATTCCGCGACGGCCAAAGCGCCGATCGAGTCGGTGTTGGGCAGCAGAATCAAGAATCGATCGCCCCGATCGCGGCCAACCACATCGGAACTGCGCTGCACCTGTTGTTTTAAGACCGTTGCCAGATTGTGGATCGTTTGTTGACCAAAGGCCTCGCCTTGGAGATTTACCCAATCCGCCAAATGATCAACCTCGCAGGCCACAATCGATAGCACCTGTTCCGATCGCAGCGCCTGTTGCCAAGTGTGCTGCAACGCTTCATAAAAGCGATGATGATTCGCCAAACCCGTTTCCAGATCAACGCCTTCCAACTGTCGAATTCGGTCTTGGGCCTGGGCGAGGGCCACTTGCAATTTTTCCTGTTCCGCTTCCATCAAAATCAGTCGATCGCGATGTTCATGGAGCCAACTTTCCAGGGCTAATCGTTGTCGCTCCAAAAACTGCAATCGATCACCATACCGCACCAGCAAGCGACTGGTGAGCCGCACAAACTGCGCACAATCATCCTGATCGTCCAATTGCGTCAGGGCGCTGACCTTCGCCGCCAAGCCCCCCGTAAAAGAAGACTCCTGATCTAAACAGCTCAACAGCACCCAAGCAAGGCGGATGGAGTCCAAGGCCCGACTACAAATCCAAGCCGCAGTCATTCCCGTTAAAAGACTGACAGCCAAGGCCCAGCTCGCCACCTTGGCCAAGGGAAACGGCTCCCAACTCGCCCACAGAAACCAGCCCCCCAAAACACTTAAAAACACTGCCGCACCGACTTTGGTTGGCAGCGATCGATTCCAGTTGATCGGCGGACTAGAGAAGCGCGTCACCGGTTGGCTTACCCACTGAGTTGATCAAGTTATCCAGGACGGGAACGCCACAGGAGCATCGGAGATGAGGAAATCGCATTCACTCACAGTTCACCTCGCCACAGACCAGCGCCCACCCTCCATCATTCCTGATTCAGCGTGAGTCCGCCCAAATTTGCGCAAAGATCTTCAAGATGTCGAGGGTTCCAGCCCGGCACTTCACCCACCACCTCAATCAACACCTGACGGCCCGTCATGCCCGATCGCAAGGCCACTTGGAGATAAGCGATCGGCAGTTCCGGCAACCGCTCCGACCACTCGATCGCCACAATTCCCGCAGCCACCTCGCCCCCTTCCCAATATTGCTCCAGGGCCAGCGGCTCCACCTCTTCTGGACTCAACCGATAGAGGTCAAAGTGATACAGCGGAATCGCGCCCTCCAAATATTCATTCACCAGCACAAAGGTGGGACTCACCACCGGCTCCGCAATGCCCAGCCCCGCCGCCAAACCTTGCACCAGCGTTGTTTTACCGGCTCCCAACTCTCCATCCAGCAGGATCACCGCACCGGGCCGCAAGATCTGCCCGATCGCCCGGCCCAGGGCTTGGGTCGCAGTCGCATCTGCCAAAAAGAATTCCAGAGTCATTGCACCAAAGTCGCCGGGTTGCCAAAGAAAACCGTTACCAGGAAACCCCAAGGATTAGTCAAGGGATTAATCAAGGGGTAAGTCAACGGTATTTGTAAGTATCCGTAAAATTATCACCGTGGAATTCCATCAACTCAGAATTGCACGGCTGCTGATTGGTGATCAAAACAAAATCCCGATTCTCCACCAGGGAAAAATCGGGATTATGGAATCATCTCATCGAGATTTGTCAGGGGTTCGTCACCCCTTCAGGGGCAACACTGAGAGCCTTCGCTAGAGACCCTTAGCTAGCGATCCTTAGTTGGTGCGTACCGATGCCGCCAACTCCGTATCCGCCAGCTTTGGAGCATTCAGCACCGCTGAGTAGAATCGGGAATCCTGGGCCTTTGCCACGATCGCGAAGCTGCTCCGCACTCGGCTAGCCACTTCCGTAGACTTCATTTCATAGGTTTGGGTCGCTAGCTTGGGATAGATACCCACACCCACGATCGGGGCCAACAACACCAGGGCGATCGCCAGTTCCCGCAGCTTCAGATCCGACCAATTCACTTCAGTCAGAGCCGTATTCTCCTTGCCGTAGAAAATTTCCCGCAGCATCGACAGCAAGTAAACCGCCGAGAGAATCACGCCCACCGCCGCCAACACCACCACCGTGGCCCGGAACGGAGCGCTATAGACCTCACTGGTGGTTAAGCCAAGGAACACCGTCAGCTCACCCACAAAGCCGCTCATGCCGGGCAGAGCCAAAGAAGCCATGGTCGTCGCCACAAACAACGCAAAGGTGCGGGGCATCTTTTGCCCAATGCCGCCCATGTCGTCGATCGAGAGGGTGTGGGTGCGCTCGTAGGTTACGCCCGTCAGGAAGAACATCGCCGCCGCAATCAACCCGTGGGACACCATTTGCAGCACCGCGCCGCTCAGACCCACATCGGTGAAAGAAGCAATCCCCAGCAACACAAAGCCCATGTGGGACATTGACGAGTAGGCAATCCGTCGCTTCAGATTCCGTTGGGCAAAGGCGTTCAGCGCACCGTAGATGATGTTCACCACACCCAGGATCGCCAAGACCGGCGCAAAGTAGATGTGCGCGTTCGGCAGCATCTCCATGTTCATCCGAATCAAGCCGTAGCCCGCCATCTTCAGCAGCACACCGGCCAGCAGCATGGAAACGGGCGTGGGCGCTTCACCGTGGGCATCGGGCAACCAGGTATGACCCGGGAAGGCGGGCAGCTTCACCAAGAAGGCGATCGAGAAAGCCGCATAAAGCAGGAGTTCCGCCGTCAGGGAGTAGTTCTTCAGCCCCAAGGCATCCATATCAAAGGTGACCGGGCCGCCCGAGAAGGCCATGGCCAGCGCCGCCACCAGGATGAACAGGGAAGCAAGAGCCGTGTAGAGAATGAACTTAGTGGCAGCGTAACGGCGCTTCGCACCACCCCAAATCGAAATCAGCAGGTAGACCGGTACTAACTCCAGTTCCCACATCAAGAAGAACAGGAGTAGGTCTTTGGAAACAAACACCCCAAGCTGAGCGCTGTACATGGCCAGCAGCAGGGTGTAGAACAGGCGGGGTTTCTTGGTGACATTCCAGGAAGCACCGATCGCCAGGGTTGTGACCAAACCGGTCAGGGCCACCAGCGGCATGGAGATGCCATCGATCGCCAAAGACCAGTTCAAGCCAATTTGCGGCAACCAAGCGTAGGTTTCCGCCAGTTGAAACTCAGTGTTGGTGAAATCAAACTGCCCGAAGCAGGTGTAGGAAATCAGGGCCAACTCCACAATGCCCACTGCCAGCGCATACCAACGGATCGTTTTTCCGTCGCGATCAGGCAGGAAGGGAATTGGCAGTGCCGCCACCAAAGGCAGCAGCGTAATCAAACTTAACCAGGGAAATGTTGCGTCCATTGACTCCACCCGGCTGCAAAGGTCGGGTATGAACTCGATGAGGAGTAGGTAGGGATAATTACTCACCTGGTTTTAGTTTAATAAACTTTACATACAGTGACCAATCGTTTTTTCTAATGATTACGATTTGTTTCAAAAAGTTAAGTTCATGTCTGCAATCGATCGCCCAAGGGGATCGCTCCGCCGATCGCGGATCCAACGATCGAATGGGCGAAGCAAGGATGGGGAATTTTTTCACCGGACTGGATCAATCGCTCAGGCTGAATGGCGGCAGGCTCGGAGAACCAATCCTGTCTGATTCTGTCTGAACGGAGAGATTGCTAAAATCCAAACAGTCGATCGCCCCCACTTGCCCGCCATGGTTGCCATCCGGCCCAACCGCTCCACAACAATTGCTAGGACTGCCGCTGGGGCTGCTGCATCTGATCAGCCTCAGTCGTTGGCCGCCACACCGGCATCCGAACTGGTTGAAGGGGGCGATGTGATTGCTGAAGACTCACCCGATGACTGGCAAAAGGCAGATTGGGAGATATATCAGCAAGCGATCGCCCAAGCCAGTGAGAAAACAAAAGGTTATTATCACGACGGAATGATGAGGCTCGAAATGTCTCCCGTCGGAAACCCCCACTCCCGTGACCATTCGATCGCAATTTACGCGACGTTACTGTTTGCTGCGCTTCGTGATCTGCGGGTGGATGTCCACGACAATTGCACCTACCGCAAAACCGGCCTGAGAGAAGCGCAACCTGATATTTCCCTATATGTGGGCGATCGGGTGGGATCGCTGGACTGGGAAATCAAGATTGTGGACTTGGATCAGTTGCCGCCGCCGGACTTGGCGATCGAAATTTCCGATAGCACCCTGCCCGATGACTGTGGGCGCAAACGCTTGCTCTATGAAGATTTAGGCGTGCGGGAATATTGGGTGGTGAATGTGGCGGAGGCGCTGATTCTCGGGTTTGAAATTATTGAGCGCGGCAGTCGGCGGATCCAAGAATCGATCGTGTTGCCGGGCCTGAGTTTGGACGTTCTCGAAGAAGCCCTGCGGCGATCGCGCGAGGCCGACCACGGCCAGGTCAGCGCTTGGTTACTTCAGCAATGGCAGGCTGAAGGGTAGTTTCCAGCGAAGGAGCGGCCGACACGGAAGGGTGCAGAAAGTTGCAGCCAACGGCTGCTGTGCGTCCTCTACTAGGGGCGATCGCTTGAAATGAATTGGTTTGCGGAGATCTCGCATATCGGAGGGCGCATGGCGATGTGGTTCCACAAGAATCGGTTTTCCCGCGTGGGTAGGGGCGTACCGCTGTACGCCCTCCGCCAGGATTGATCGCCTGACACGAATTGGTTTGCGGAGATCTCGCGTATCGGAGGGCGCATGGCGATGCGCCCCTACGGATTGGGTGGGGTGGTGAGTTGTTGCAGGAGGGATTGGGTGAGAGGGTGGTCGGAGAGGTCGGCAGCGCGATCGGCTTGGAGGACGGTTTGCACCAAAACATTCAAGCGGCGCAGGGTTTCTTTGACGTAGGGATGATCAAAATTGAGAGCGCCCTGAAAAGTCTTGAAGGCTAAAAGCAATAAGCTCGCTGCTTCTGAGTAGCGTTCTAGAGCCATGTATAGTTGCCCCAAATTGCCTTGGCTAATGGCGGTGTCGGGATGGTCGGCTCCCAGCACTCGCTCACGGATTTCCAGCGATCGCCGATAGAGAGGTTCCGCTGCCTCGTACTGTCTCTGGGCTTGGTAGAGTACCGCTAAGTTGTTGAGGCTGTTGGCGGTGTGGGGATGGTCGGCTCCCAGCACTCGCTCACTGATTTCCAGCGCTCTTTGGTAGAGGGGTTCCGCTGCCTCGTACCGTCCCTGGGATCGATAGAGTTCTGCCAAGTTGTTGAGGCTGGAGGCGGTGTGGGGATGGTCGGCTCCCAGCACTCGCTCACAGATTTCCAGTGATCGCCGGTAGAGGGATTCCGCTGCCTCATATTGTCCCTGGGATCGATAGAGTTCTGCCAAGTTGTTGAGATCGGTGGCGACTTCAGGATGATCTGGCCCGTAGACTTTCTCATCGATTTCCAGCGATCGCCGGTAGAGGGGTTCCGCTGCCTCATATCGTCCCTGGGATCGATAGAGTTCTGCTAAGTTGTTGAGGCTGGAGGCGGTGTGGGGATGGTCGGCTCCCAGCACTCGCTCATAGATTTCCAGCGATCGCATGGCCCAAGTCTCTGCCAAGCCAAATAACCCTTGGGCGTAGTAGAGCAAGGACAACTTATTGTTCAACAGAGCGAGCGGGCTGGCCAACTCAGCGTGGTCAGTCCACTCCGCAACAGCGTGGGCATGGGGGATGACGTTCTCTAAGGCTTGCGCTTGGTCAATTGTCATCGTCTGGCTGATTGACACCGTTGCCTTCAGCAATTCCTTGACCACTGCTGTTTTGAGAACAAGCGCATCGGGTTGGTCAGTGGATTTGTGGGCGAAAAACTCCCGAATCAGCGGATGCAGGCCATATTGCCCACCGCCCAACCGCTCCAACAAACTCAGCCGCACCAATTCCGCCCGCGCTGCCTCCAGCTCTTCTTCGTCGTCATTGGGCAAGCAACCCTGCACCCAAGCCCACAACACCGGAGCCGCCCCAAAACAACCCAACAACACCGCCAGCCGTTGTGCTTCCTGGCTCAGAATTTGCCAACTCAACTCAAAGGCCGCCGCCACCCCCCGCTCGGCCGTCGTAGTGGCGGGCACTTGGGTCAGCGCCTTGGCCGCCAACCGCTTCTGCTCCAACCGCTGCTGCATTTTGGCCAGCGACAACTCTGGATCAGCCGCCAAATAGCTGCCCACCAATTCCAATCCCAAAGGCAAATAGCCTAGCCACTCGCACAGTTTCTCCGCCGTCGCCTGTTCCGCCGCGATCCGACTTTCCCCAACAAAATTGCTCAACAACGCCAAAGCTGCCGTCGGTTCCAACACGCCCAAATCCAGGCGCAATTCTGGATTCAGCCATCGCTCCCGACTGGTGAACAGCACCCGAAACCGATCGCCCACCACCGGAAACCCCTGCACCTGGGCCGCAAAATCCGTCACATCATCCAAAATCAACAACACCCGACCCGGCAAATCGTCAGCCGTTTTGGGCCAATAGGCTTGGCAAAAGGCCGCCTGCTTTTCCAGCGTGTCCAACTGCGTGAAATCCACCTGGGCAAATCAACGGGGCTGGGCAAAGGCCACCAACTCCCCACAGGCCGCCGCCGCCCGCAGCCACACCACCCCGCCGGGATAGTCGCCCAGGTGCTCCCGCGCATATTGCAACGCCAGCTCGCTCTTGCCCACACCGCCCAGACCGCTCACCCCGGCGATCGCCACCTGGGTTTGGGTCTGCAACAACTCATCCAACCGCGCCAACTCCGCATCCCGCCCCACAAAGCGATCGCGCGTCAAACCGTAAACCTTCAAATTATTGGGCGGCCCGTCGATCGTCGGCTCCAGCGTCTTCGTTTCAAAGCGCTGTTCTACCGTTTGAATGTTGATCGTGGTTGAGTCGTTACCCACGATGCCTTGCTGGCTTGTGGGCTGGACGGTGATATTCTTATCGCCCGCAACGTTATCGCCCGGGCCGCTGTGGTTTTGCTCGACGCGATCGCCCATGCTTTACGCCTGCCCTTGTTGAATCACCAACCCAAACCCGATCGCCCGCAACCAAGCCACCCAAGCATAGATAATTCCCGATCCCGGCGTTGCCAAGCCCTGCTCAAACTGCTGCAATGCATCCCGCGCCGCTTCAGGACAATGCCCCGCTGCAATTTGTCCTTCCGTCACCGCCGTCATGGCCCGCACAAATGCCCGATCGCGCACCGTTGGATCATCATCCATTTCTTCTAGCAAAACTGCTAAGCAGGCGATCGCTTCCTCGGGGTCTTGGAGCGACTCAACCAATGCCTCAAACCAGCGATCGCTCGTCGATTCATTCGTTGTCAGTGCAACGGCTTTCATAGTCCCTCCAGTAGCTGCGAGCTAGTTCGATATCGCGCGATTGACTACTTTTATCTCCCGCACAAAGTAACAAGACAATGACTGATTCTATTTGACCGTAATAGATACGATAGCCTGAACCAAAGTCTAAGCGTAGCTCCCAAAGCCCTTGTCCCAAAGATTTACAGTCTCCACGGTTTCCTGCTTCTAGACGCAATAATCGATTCTGAATACGCTGTCGGACTTTGCGATCACGAAAACCATCTAGCCATTCAGCAATGGGAATTCGTCCCTGCTTTGTGATGTATCGACGAACTTCAAACATTCTTTTTTGAATCAGACTCCCCAGGCAGCATAACGATGGTTGCGATCGGCTACAAAGGCCAAGCAAGCCAAAATATCCTGCGTCGTCAGCTCTGGGAAATCATCCAGAATCTCCTCAAAGGACATCTCCGCCGCCAACCAACCCAGCACGTCATAGACCGTAATTCGCATATGCCGAATGCAGGGCTTCCCTCCCCGTTTGCCTGGCTTGATCGTAATAATTTGGCGATAGTCCGTCATGGTTTTGTAGGTTGTTAAGGTACGAAACCCAACATCTGTAGGCATTACATTGATCGCGTCGGGTTTCGCAAAACTCAACCCAACCGACTGGCTCACTAACTGAAATGTTGCGTGATCGGCGTGTTGAAAACAGGGGCTGATTGGTCGTTGAACACATTGCCCTGCTGTTTGTGCTGATCGATTTTGATGTCGATCGCCGGTAAGCTGCTCACCACCTCGTTCGTGCAGGGGTTGTTGGGTGGGTTTGGGCCGGGCGATCGCGCAAAATCACCGATCGCCCAGCCAAGCCATTGCTAAACATCTGCCCCCAGCATTTGCAATCGATAAAGGCTGGCATAAAGACCATCCAAAGCCATCAATTGATCGTGGGTTCCAGATTCCGCCAAACGACCTCGTTTGAGGGCAAAGATGCGATCAACATTGCGAATGGTCGAGAGCCGGTGGGCAATAATAATCGCCGTGCGATCGCGCATCATTCGATCAACCGCTGCTTGAATAACTGCTTCCGTTGCCACATCCAAACTGGACGTAGCTTCATCCAAAATCAGCACTTTGGGTTCTCGAATGGCCACCCGTGCAAAGGCCAAAAGCTGCTTTTGACCGCCCGATAAATTAGTGCCGCGCTCACGCAATTCCGAATCATATCCTTGGGGTAATTGCCGGATAAATTCATCAATGCTGACTCGTTCGGCGGCGGCTTGCACCTCGGTCAGGCTGTAATTTTCCCCGAGGGTAATGTTGCTTTTTACGTCGCCGGAAAAGAGAAATCCATCTTGCAAAATAATCCCTAATTCTCGACGCAAATCGGCCTGGGCCATGTCGCGAATGTCCACGCCATCCAGCAAAATTCGCCCTTCGGTGACTTCATACAAACGGCTGAGTAGCCGGATGATTGAAGATTTGCCCGCGCCCGTGGGCCCCACGAAGGCTACTTTTTCGCCGGGATGGATGGTGAAATCTAGGTCGTGGAGCACAATTTCATCGGATTTGTAGCCAAAGGAAACATGCTCAAAGCGAATTTCACCACGGGTTTTTAGGCTGGCAAATTGGGCGCGATCGACCTTGGGCGGGTCTTGGATTTCGATCGGCTCCGAGAAGATTCCGTTAATTCGTTCAATGGCGGTGAATCCCGCTTGAATGGCGGTGAACTTTTCGGCAAATTCTCGCAAGGGATCAAACATCCGTTGGGCAAAGAGAATGAAAGCCGCCAAGGTTCCAAACTCGATCGTTTTGCCCGCCACCAATGCACCGCCATACCAAAGCACCCCGGCGATCGCGACGAGGGAAATCCACTCCAAGGTGGCTGAAACGGCCGAGTCAAAAAAGATGGTGCGATCGACTTCGTGAATATAGTCTTGATTGGTTTTCCGAAACTGTTTGGCGTTGTAGCGTTCTCGACGGAACAATTGCACCACATTCACGCCCACCAGATTCTCTTGCAGCATCGAATTCAAATCCGATAACCGCTCGCGGGCCCGATAGTTGGCTTTCCGAAATTCCCCTTGAAAATAAACAATGGCCCCCGCGATCGGGATCAACATCAGCAACAGCAATAAGGCCAATTGCCATTGCAGAGTCAACATGGTGGCCACCAACACCACGATCGACAACAGATCGCTCACAATCCCGATCGCGCCCGTGGAAAAAACCTCACCTAAGGCATCCACATCGCTGGTTAGGCGGGTAATCAACCGACCCACTGGCGTTCGATCAAAAAAGCGCATGGCCAGCGCGGTCACATGATCGAATAAATCATTGCGAATATCCGCCGTGATCCGTTGGCCCACCTCCTGCACCAAGTAGCCCTGAAGCCCTTGGAGTGCCAGCCGCACCGCCACCGTCACCAACACCAACAGCCCCACGGTATTCAGACCCGATCGCAGGGGCATCGCTTCCAGAAAATCCCAAGCGCTGGCCTCGCCCCGAATCAGCGAGATGGCTTGACCCACCAAAATTGGCTGCAACGCATTGCCCAAGGACAAGGGCAGCAACAAAATCAGCGACACAATCAGCAGCTTGCCGCTGCGACGGGCGTAGGGCACCAGTCGCAAAAAAAGCCGCCAGTCAGTTTCAGAGCGGCGATCGGACGGGGTTTGCGCAGCAGCAAGATTCGCAGTCATAGCCAACCGGTAGAGACACAAATCAAGCCGCCCTGACGGATTGGCGGCCGGGCCTGTTTGCAAAGGCGGGCAGACAATCGATCAGGGTGGTTTGACGGCAATTTCAGTACAGAGTCTCCCCCATTATCGCCTATGAATTCGCCTCCATGACTCGATCGACCGGTGGCAGCTCAGCGGCTCCAATTGCCTAGCGGATCTCTGTATCGCCCTGTCTGAATTGATACGCGATCGGGATCTGCAATCCATCACGATCAACGATGGTCAAATATCTGCCAAGGAGGCACAAACAGTCAGAAAGGTGGTATTTGACAAAGGGAAAAAATCAGAAATAATCAAAAAAATTGACCGATCTGAAATTAGAACGCGAACCAAGAATTAAGGAGTTTGAGGGTAGAAATCAGCAGAATTTGGGATGGCATCTGAATTCGCCATAGGTTATGAATCTGAAGATTTCTGTTTTGGGTGCTCGTGCGTTGACTGCGAATTCTACCTGCCAGCTAGCCCTACAGAATCGTTACCCGCTAGCTCCACAGGAAACGCCTAGGAATTTCTGATGATCCATCCCTTTGCTCCACGACTCGCTCATTATTCACTGCTGCCTTTTTTCACCCTGATTTTGGGAATACCCACGGGGGCGATCGCCTCGGAAATTCCCCTGCTGACCTTGGACGATCGCCCGACGGTGGCCACCGAAGCCGACCTGCTGGGCACGGATTCCCTAGGCACTGATGACCTGGCCCAGGTCACCGCCGTTTCGCAGCTCTCGGATGTGCAGCCCACCGATTGGGCGTTTCAGGCCCTGCAATCCTTAGTGGAGCGCTATGGCTGCATTGCCGGTTATCCCGATGGCACGTTCAAGGGCAACCGGCCCCTCAGTCGCTATGAGTTCGCCGCCGGGTTGAATGCCTGCCTCGATCGGATCAATGAGCTAATCAAGTCCGCCACCGATCCGCTTGCGACCAAGGAGGATCTGCGGAAATTGCAAAAACTGCAAGAGGAATTTGCAGCGGAACTGGCAGCCCTGCGCGGTCGGGTCGATGCCCTGGAAGCCCGCGCTTCGGAACTGGAAACGAACCAGTTTTCGACCACCACCAAGCTGAAAGGCGAAGTGATTTTTGCCTTGGATAACGTGTTTGGCAATGGGCGGGCCGGCGACGGTGACTTGGATTACAACACCACGTTTTCTTACCGAGCGCGGCTGAATTTCAACACCAGCTTTACCGGAAAAGACGAGTTGCGGGTGCGGCTGCAAAGCAACAACATCATCCCGATCGATGGGGCTGTGACGGGAACCAGCATGACCCGCCTGTCTTTTGATGGCAACAGCAACAATCGGTTCCGATTGGACGATTTGCACTATCGCTTCCCGATCGGGCACAAAACCCACATGTGGCTGATTGCCAGCGGTCAGGGAACTGACGGCATTGCCGATCCGTTGAATTCGTTTCTGCGGAGTGACAGTGCCGGTTCCCTGTCGCGGTTTGGTCGCTTTAGTTCGATCTACCGCAGCGTGCGCGGCCCCGGGGTTGCGATCGAACATGACTTTAGCGATCGGTGGTCGGTGGATCTGGCCTACCGTGCGCCCCAGGGCAGCAACCCGGATGATGAAGCGGGCCTGTTCAACGGCAGCTACGGCATTTTGGGCCAAATTCTATACCAGCCCAGCAAAAGCGCTGGCATTGGCTTCACCTTCGCCCACACCTACTTTGACGAAGCCGACGTGAATATCACGGACGGCGTGGGCAGTGCCTTTGCCCAACGGCCCTTTAATCGGGTTGATACGTTGGCCAACTCCTATGGGTTGATCGGCTCAGTGCAATTTAGTCCGCGTTTCAACCTGTCCGGCTGGGTGGGCTACACCGATGCCAAAGCCAAATCGGGCAACGATCGGGGAGCCAATGCCGACATTTGGAATTGGGCCGTCACGATGGCTTTTCCGGATCTGTTTAAGGAAGGCAACCTGGGCGGGATTATTTTCGGAATGCCGCCGAAGGCCACCCAAAACGATGTGGACAGCCACGAAGATCGCGATACCTCGTTCCACGTGGAGGCGCTCTACTACCACCAGCTCACGGACAACATTGCCATTACGCCCGGTGTGATTGCGATTTTTAACCCGGAGCACAACAACGATAACGAGACCCAAGTGGTGGGTGTGGTGCGCACTGTGTTCTCTTTCTAACTAAATCCGGTGTGGCCATTCAGCGTAAATACCTGATCCGGCTTTTTGAAAGTAGCAGAGGTGAATCATTGACGGGGAGCCAGCTTTTTCTGGGCAACAGCTCACTGCGGCTCACTGCGGCTCAGTCAATCTCCCCGCAACCGCTTGGCAATTATTGAGGACTAACCCATGACCCATCGTTTTCTGCCACTACTCTCTAGCTCCGCTCTGTTGCCCCTTCTGACTTTGATTCTGGGAATACCCACGGGGGCGATCGCCTCGGAAATTCCCCTGCTGACCTTGGGCGATCGCCCGACGGTGGCCACCGAAGCTGACCTGCTGGGCACGGATTCCTTAGGCACTGATGACCTGGCCCAGGTCACCGCCGTTTCCCAACTCTCGGATGTGCAACCCACCGATTGGGCATTTCAGGCGCTGCAATCCTTGGTGGAGCGCTATGGCTGCATTGCCGGTTATCCCGATGGCACGTTCAAGGGCAACCGGCCCCTCAGTCGCTATGAGTTCGCCGCCGGGTTGAATGCCTGCCTCGATCGGGTTAATGAGCTAATCAAGTCCGCCACCGATCCGCTCGCTGCCAAGGAAGACCTGCGGAAATTGCAAAAACTGCAAGAGGAATTCGCAGCGGAGTTGGCAGCCCTGCGGGGGCGGGTGGATGCATTGGAAGCCCGCACGGCAGAACTGGAAGCCAATCGCTTTTCGCCGGCCACCAAGCTCCAATCCGAAGCCATGTTTGCCCTGGCCGATGTGTGGGGCGACGAAAAAGCGGGCGGCGGCGATTTGGACTACAACGCCACCTTTGCCTATTGGGTACGGCTGAATTTCAACACCAGCTTTACCGGCAAAGACGAGTTGCGGGTGCGGCTACAAAGCAACAACATCCTCCCGATCGATGGCGACTTGACGGGAACCAGCATGACCCGCCTGGGGTTTGACGGCAACAGCGGCGGCCAGCTCCGGTTGGGGGATTTGTACTACCGCTTTCCCTTGGGCGATCAAACGCGGGCCTGGTTAATTGCCAATGGCCACGGCACGGATGGGATCACGGATCCCCTGAACGTATACCTGCGTAGCGACAGTTCCGGGGCCCTGTCCCGGTTTGGGCGCTATAGCTCGATCTATCGCGGGTTGCGCGGCCCCGGTGTGGGAATTCAGCATCGTTTTAATCAACATTGGTCGGCCGATGTGGCCTACCGTGCGCCTCGGGCCAGCAGCCCAGATGATGAGGCGGGGCTGTTCAATGGCAGCTATGGCATTTTGGGGCAATTGCTCTATCAGCCCACCCCCAGCACCAGCATTGGTTTCACCTTCACCCACACCTATTTCGATGAAGCGGATGTGAACATTACGGACAACATCGGCAGCGCCTTTGCCCAGCGGCCGTTCGATCTCGTCGATACTGCTGCCAATTCCTACGGGCTGATCGGCGCGGTGCAATTTAGTCCCCGTTTCAATTTGTCCGGTTGGGTAGCTTACACGGATGCTGAAGCCAAATCGGGGGGCGATCGGGGGGCCAATGCAGATATCTGGACTTGGGCCGTTACGATGGCTTTCCCGGACTTGTTTAAGGAGGGCAATGTGGGCGGTCTGGTGGTGGGGATGCCGCCGAAAGCCACGCGCAACGACTTGGCCAGCCGCGAGGATCGGGACACATCGTTGCATGTGGAAGCCCTCTATCGCCACCGACTGACGGACAACATCGCCATCACGCCCGGCGTGATCGTGATTGTGAACCCGGAACATGATGAGGACAACGGCACGCAGGTGGTGGGCGTGGTGCGTACTACCTTTGCGTTCTAAGTTCTGCGTTCTGAGGTTTTTTCTAAGGACTTTGCCGGTGTTGGGAGCCGATCGCCTGGTTCAGTTTTGGGCCGAGGCGATCGGCTGTTTTTGGGGTGGCTGACTGGGCGATCGGGGCGATCGGGGCGATCGGGGCGGAATCGAGCGGCTCACGGGTGCTTAAATGCAGAAATTGCATGAAATTCATGCTTAAAACGGATTCTGTAAAGTTTTTTGTAACTTGGATTACAAAAGCCCTGAGGCGCGATCGCTAGCATTTGCCCATTCTCAGCTCTAGCAACTACAACTTCTGACCGAATACTCCCTGGCCTCGGCCAGCGGTCAGAAGTTTTTACCCACCGGCATTGACCCCCTCGCTGGTAACTATGGCTCAAGCGATCGCCCCGGCAAGTTCCAAACTCACCAAGTTTGAGAAATTCAAAGCCGAAAAAGACGGACTGCAAGTTAAACACGAACTCGCCACCTTTGCCCGCTTGGGCTGGGAAAACCTCCCCGAAGACGACTTGAATCACCGTTTGAAGTGGCTAGGGGTGTTCTTTCGCCCGGTCACTCCCGGAAAGTTCATGTTGCGGATGCGGTTGCCCCACGGCATTTGCACCAGCGGCCAACTGCGCGTCCTCGCCAGCATCGTTGAGCGCTACGGCGACGATGGCAGCGCCGACATCACCACCCGCCAAAACCTGCAACTACGCGGAATTCGGTTGGATGACATTCCTGAAATTTTCCAGCAGCTCGATCGCGCCGGCCTCACCAGCATCCAATCGGGCATGGACAACGTGCGCAACATCACCGGTTCCCCCGTGGCCGGCATTGATGCCGACGAGTTGATCGATACCCGGGGGCTGGTGCGCAAAGTGCAGGACATGATCACCAACAACGGTGATGGCAACCCCAGCTTCACCAACCTGCCCCGCAAATTCAACATTGCGATCGACGGCAGCCGCGACAACTCGGTTCACGCCGAAATTAACGACATCGCCTTCATCCCCGCCTACAAAGACGGCAAGCTTGGGTTCAACGTGGTGGTGGGCGGGTTCTTTTCCGCCAGCCGCGTGGCCCCCGCCATTCCCCTCAATGCCTGGGTGGATCCACGCGATGTGGTGTCCCTCTGCGAAGCGATCTTGGTGGTCTATCGGGATCACGGCCCCCGCGCCAACCGCCAAAAATCTCGGTTGATGTGGCTGATTGACGAATGGGGAATTGAAAAATTCCGCGCCGTTGTCGAAAAGCAACTGGGATTTCCCTTGATTGCCGCCGCCGAGCAGGATGAGTATTGCTGGGACAAACGCGACCACATCGGCATCCACGCCCAAAAGCAAGTGGGCCTCAACTATGCCGGGTTACACATTCCCGTGGGCCGGCTGAATGCGCGCCAAATGTTTGACCTGGCGCGGTTGGCGGATATCTACGGCAGCGGTGAACTGCGCTTCACCGTTGAGCAAAACGTGATCATTCCCAACATTCCCGATTCCCGGTTAGCGGTTTTTACCCAAGAGCCGCTTTTGAAAACCTTTTCGATCGCCCCGGCTCCCCTCGTGCGGGAACTGGTTTCTTGCACGGGGTCGCAGTTTTGCAACTTTGCGCTGATTGAAACCAAACAGCGTGCCCTGGCCGTGGCCCAAGCTGTCACCGATCGGGTCAAGCTGCCTCGGCCAGTGCGAATTCACTGGACCGGCTGCCCCAACTCCTGCGGCCAGCCCCAAGTGGCCGACATCGGCTTGATGGGCAGCAAGGCCCGCAAGGACGGCAAAACCGTTGAGGCCGTGGACATTTTCCTCGGCGGCAAGGTGGGCAAGGAGGCCCACTTGGGCGATCGGGTCATGAAAGGCATTCCCTGCGAAGACCTGAACGATGTGCTGGTGGACTTGCTGGTGGAGCATTTCCAAGCCGAGCGCAAATCTCCCGCCCTGGCCGAGGCGTAGCCCAACCCGGCCCTTAGCTCCCAACACACCACTCGATCCTTCCCGATCGTTGACTCCCCTTCTTTACCTTCAAACTCAGCAACCATGAGCAGCTTTTCTCGCCGCAAGTTTTTGTTCACCGCCGCCACTGCTGCCGGAGCCACCGTTGCGATCCATGGTTGTGCTGCCGGAGGTGGCAACCAGGCCGCCAGCAGCCCGGCCGGTGGCGACTCCGCCGGGGGCAGCCCTTCGCCGGCCGCCTCGATCGCCCCGCCGGAAGTAACCAAAGCCAAGCTCGGTTTCATTGCCCTCACCGACGCGGCCCCCTTGATCATCGCCAAGGAAAAGGGCCTCTTCGCCAAATACGGAATGCCCGATGTGGAAGTGGTCAAGCAAGCCTCTTGGGCCGCCACTCGCGACAACCTGGAATTGGGATCAGCCGGGAACGGGATTGATGGTGCGCATATTCTTTCCCCAATTCCTTACCTGATGACCACCGGCAAGGTCACGAAAAAACCCGTGCCGATGAACATCTTGGCCCGTTTAAATACCAACGGTCAGGCTATTTCCCTCAGCAAAGACTATCTTGGTCAAAAAATCGGTCTTGACAACCAACCTTTCAAAGCAGCTCTGGCTAAAGCAAAGTCCGGTGGCAAAGATGTGAAAGTGGCCGTCACCTTCCCCGGAGGAACACACGATTTATGGATGCGCTACTGGTTGGCAGCCGGTGGCATTGATCCCAACAAGGATGTGTCGGTGATTGTGGTTCCGCCGCCGCAAATGGTGGCCAACATCAAGACCGGAACCATGGAAGCCTTCTGCGTGGGTGAGCCTTGGAATGCCCAAACGGTATCCCAAAAGCTGGGTTTCTCGGCCTTGGTGACCGGTGAGCTGTGGAAAGATCACCCGGAAAAGGCCTTTGCGATGCGTGCCGATTGGGTGGAAAAGAACCCGAACGCCACCAAAGCCCTGACCATGGCAGTGCTGGAAGCACAAATGTGGTGCGACAAGCCCGAAAACATTGCCGAAATGTGCGACATCATCAGCAAGCGCGAGTGGCTGAAGATCAAGGCGGAAGATATCTTGGGTCGCTCCCAAGGCACGATCGACTTTGGTGATGGGCGTAAGGAAGAAAAATTCCCGCTGGCCATGAAGTTCTGGGCAGACTTCGCCTCCTATCCTTTCAAGAGCCATGACCTGTGGTTTGTCACGGAAGACATTCGCTGGGGTTACTTGCCGGAAAACACCGACACGAAAGCTTTGGTGGATCAGGTCAACCGGGAAGACATTTGGCGCGAGGCAGCTAAGGCGCTGGGTGTGCCCGAGGCGGAAATTCCCAAGGATACGTCGCGCGGGGTGGAAACCTTCTTTGATGGGGTGAAGTTTGATCCGGAAAATCCCAAGGCCTATCTCGATGGTCTGAAGATCAAGGCCCTGAAAGCCTAGTAGCATGGCTGCCTTAATTCACTGGGTTAAATGACCTGGCTGTTACCGTCACCTGATCGTTAAGCAGCAAGGGGCTTAAGCCCCTTGTTACCACGACTGGCTCCGCAACTTTGACCCAATATTTTAAGGATGTCGCGCTACTAGGGCTGGGTTCTGAATCGAATGTTGTCAGGCAATCAAAACCTTTCATTCAGGAATGATTGCCATATTGAAGGGAGGGCTGAAGCCACCAGCAACGGTTTCCCTCGATCGAGATTAGACTGCGACTGCCCGATCGAGATTGCCCGATCAAAATTCCTGGGTCAGTCGCCTGAATCAAATCATTTGATCAGGCTTGATAATCTCATCGAGAATGAGCCGTTGTTGGAGGGTTTCAGTCATCTGCGAGCAAGCGCAACGATCGACTCAGGCTGACAACTTGAATGCCCATCGAATGCCCATCGAATGCTCAACGATCGATTGAGGATTTAATCACACTCAGGTTTGACCACCATGGCTGCAAGTAGTTCTAGTTCGCTCGTTGATTCGATTATTCGTTTTGTGCCGCTGTCTAAGAAAAATGCCCGCAAAGTGATTGCGGCCATTGTGGGAACGCTCATTTGCTTGGTGGCTTGGCAGGCAATTTGCTCAATTCCCGGAGCACCCTTGCCGGGGCCCCTGGAAGTGTTTGGCGACACCCAGGAATTGATTGTGGGTGCGTTCGATCGCACGGATCCCAACAGCACCGATGTGGGCATTTTTTGGCATTTAATGGCCAGCTTGCAGCGGGTGGCGATTGGCTTTTCAGCGGCGGCAATTATTGGGGTTTTAGTGGGCATTCTGATCGGCAGCAACCCGCTGATCTATGACGCACTGGATCCGGTTTTCCAACTACTACGAACTATCCCGCCATTGGCTTGGCTACCCATTTCCTTGGAAGCCTTGAAAAACAACCAATCGGCGGCGCTGTTTGTAATTTTCATTACAGCAGTTTGGCCGGTTTTGTTAAACACGGTAACTGGTGTGCAGCAAGTGCCCCAAGACTACAAAAACGTGGCCCGGGTGCTGCGTTTGGGGCGAGTGGAATATTTCCTGAACGTGCTGTTTCCGGCCACGGTTCCCTATGTTTTCACGGGTCTGCGGATTGGCGTTGGGCTGTCCTGGTTGGCCATTGTGGCGGCGGAAATGCTGGTGGGCGGTGTTGGCATTGGGTTCTTCATCTGGGATGCCTATAACAGTTCCCTGACCAGTGAAATTATCCTGGCGTTGATTTTTGTGGGCTTGGTGGGGCTGTTGCTCGATCGATTCGTGGCTTTTTTGGGCAGCATTGCCGTGCCGCCGGAACGCCGCTAACGGGCGAAGTTTGGGCATAGCTTTGGATAACTCACTCCTCGATCGCACAACACCGATCGCACAACACCATGACTCCTTTTCTGGAAATCGATCACGTTGACAAAATCTTTCCGCTGCCGGGGGGCGATCGCTACATTGCGCTCCAAAACATCAACGTTGAGATCAAGCAAGGGGAATTTATTTCCCTGATTGGTCACTCCGGCTGCGGCAAGTCCACCCTGCTGAACATCATTGCGGGCCTCGATCGGCCCACCAGTGGCGGGGCCATTTTGAACGGTCGCCAAATCGAAGCCCCGGGGCCCGATCGGATGGTGGTGTTCCAAAACTACTCCCTGTTGCCCTGGAAAACTGTCCGCGACAACATCGCCTTGGCCGTCAACACGGTGCTCAAGAACCTGCCCAAGGAAGAGCGGCGGGCGATCGTGGAAGAAAATATTCAGCTCGTGGGGTTGGCCCACGCGGCCGATAAGCTTCCCGGCGAACTGTCCGGCGGCATGAAACAGCGGGTGGCGATCGCCCGGGCCCTGGCCACCCGTCCCCAAGTGTTGTTGCTCGATGAACCCTTCGGGGCCTTGGATGCCCTGACCCGAGGCGGCCTCCAAGAGCAACTGATGCGGATTTGCGAAGAGAGCCATGTCACCTGTGTGATGGTGACCCACGATGTGGACGAGGCCTTGCTCCTGAGCGATCGGGTGGTGATGCTAACCACCGGCCCCGCCGCCCATGTGGGGCAAATTCTGGAAGTGGATATTCCCCGTCCCCGCAGCCGCATGGACGTGGTGAACCATCCCAGTTACTACAGCCTGCGCAACGAAATCGTTTACTTCCTCAACCAACAAAAACGTTCCAAGAAACGGAAAGTTGCGGCCCCTGCGGTGGCGGCCGGCAACGGCCTGGAAAAGGTCAATTTGGAGCTGGGTTTCATTCCCCTCACCGACTGTGCGCCCCTGGCGATCGCCCGGGAAAAGGGATTCTTTGCCAAGCACGGCCTAGAGCAGGTCACCCTTCAGCGCAAACCCAATTGGAAATCGATCGCCCATGGGGTCGCCAGCGGCCAGCTCGACGCGGCCCAAATGGTGACCGGAATGCCCTTGGCCATGACCCTGGGCAGCAGCGAAAGCGAACCCGTGCCAATCCAAGCCTCCATGGTGCTGTCCCGCAACGGCAACGCCATCACCTGGGGCAAACGCCTGATCGAACAGGGCGTGAATGACCTGGCCACCTTCAAGAGTCTGATTGAACGGGATCCGGACAAGGTTCACACCTTTGCCATGGTGCATCCGGCTTCCATGCACAACCTGTTGCTGCGGCATTGGTTCGCCTCCGGGGGCATTGACCCCGATTGGGATATCAGCTTGGCCACCGTGCCGCCGCCACAGATGGTCTCGAACCTGAAGGCGGGCAACATTGACGGCTATTGCGTCGGAGAGCCTTGGAACTCCCGGGCCGTGCAAGAGGGCATTGGTCAAATCATGGCCACGGATCTTGACCTGTTCCCGGGCCATGTGGAAAAAGTGCTGGGGGTGCGGGAAGATTGGGCCCAGGCCTATCCCAATACCCATGCGGCCCTGCTGACGGCCCTGCTGGAGGCCTGTGAATATTGCGATGATCATCGCAACCGGGCTGAGGTGTTGGAAATTTTGGCCCGCCCCGACTATGTGGGGCTGCCGGTGGAGATGATTGCGCCCGGGTTCCTGTCGCCGCTCGATCGGGGCGATGGTTCCGAGGCCCAAGCGCTTTACACCTTCCATCAGTTCTTTGTGAGCCGATCGGCCTGTCCCGACGCGGTACAGTCCCTTTGGACTTTGGCCCAGATGGCCCGCTGGGAAATCACGCCCTTCCCCCGCAATTGGGTGGAGGTGATGGAACGGGTGAACCCGACGGCCACCTATTTGACTGCGGCTCGCAATTTGGGACTGCCGGAGGTGGAATTAGACCGCAAGCCGATCGTCCTGTTTGACGGCCAAACCTTTGACCCCGATCGCCCGATCGACTACCTCGACAACCTGGCGATTAAACGCAATATCCGTGTGGCCGAAATTCGGGTCGATGAAATCTTTAGTTGCTCCGTTTCCCCTAGCTAAGGGGCCCGCCTGTGGCCCGATGCCGATCGCCCCAACTCTTCATCCTCTGACTCGATCGACCCCTTCCTCAGCCCTGGCAATCCTATGCAAACCCTCTCTTCTCAAACCGTCCCGCCCATGGTTGTCGCAGCGGAACCCGATTTTTTGGTAATTGACCAAGTTTCCAAGGTCTATCAAACGCCCAAGGGGCCATACCCCGTGCTGGATGGGGTCAACTTGCGGGTGGCCGAAGGTGAATTTGTTTCGGTGATTGGTCACTCGGGTTGCGGCAAGTCCACCCTATTGAACATGGTTTCGGGCTTTGCGGAACCGACGGCGGGTGAAGTGCGCCTAGAACAGCAGCGAATCACTCGGCCCGGCCCCGATCGGATGGTGGTGTTCCAAAACTATGCCCTGCTGCCCTGGAAAACCGTTTTGGAAAATGTGTTGTTGGCGGTGAAAGCCGTTTACACCACCCAACCCAAGGAAGCACAACGGCAATTGGCCCTGAAATATTTGGAGATGGTGGGGCTGAGCGAAGCGATTCACAAGCGGCCGGCGGAAATTTCCGGGGGGATGAAACAGCGGGTGTCGATCGCCCGGGCCCTGGCCATTTGCCCCAAAGTGTTGATTTTGGATGAACCCTTTGGGGCGTTGGATCCCATCACCCGCGAAGAGTTGCAAGACGAGTTGCTGCAAATTTGGCGAGAAAATCAGGTCACGGTGTTGATGATCACCCATGACATCGATGAGGCGCTCTACCTGTCCGATCGATTGGTGATGATGACCAATGGCCCCGCCGCCAAGATTGGGGAGGTGATGGATATTCCGTTCCCCCGACCGCGCGATCGGGCCCGACTTTTGGAAGATCCCAAATATTACGAGCTGCGCAACTACGCACTCGACTTCCTCTATAACCGC
Organism: Limnothrix sp. FACHB-881; assembly: GCF_014698135.1. Classification (NCBI taxonomy): domain Bacteria; kingdom Bacillati; phylum Cyanobacteriota; class Cyanophyceae; order Pseudanabaenales; family Pseudanabaenaceae; genus Limnothrix; species Limnothrix sp. FACHB-881. The sequence continues at coordinate 23,992 of NZ_JACJSN010000023.1, read as the reverse complement.
TATGCCCACGATGACGCGGCGGAATAGGGCTGAGGGTTGGCCCCCGATCGGCTCCTACGCGATCGGTTCCTACACGATCGGCGCTTAATTGGCCTCATAGGGCCTCTCTCTTCGGCTCAATGCTCAGTTCAACATTCAGCTCAACGCCCCGCCAGGGGCATTTTTTTGACTCATGGCCCGCTGGGATCGTTGCCTAGCTGCGGCTGGACTTATTTTCACCACGTATTCGCAACTTAGAAGTTGTTTTAATTAATCCATGGAATCTGTCAGAACCGTTTGTCCCTACTGCGGTGTGGGGTGTGGTTTGGAAGTGGTGCAAGGGCCAGTGGGGCTTAAGGTGCGGGGCGATCGGGCCCATCCTTCCAGCCAAGGCATGGTTTGCGTAAAAGGGGCAACGATTTTGGAGTCGATCGACCGCGATCGGCTGCTGTATCCCATGTGGCGATCTGCTTTGGATCAAGACTTTCAGCGGATTAGTTGGGACGAGGCCTTTGAGGCGATCGTGCATCGCATCCAAACCGTTTTGGCCAACCAAGGGCCCGACGGCCTTTGTATGTATGGCTCCGGGCAGTTTGTCACGGAGGATTACTACACGGCCCAAAAACTGATCAAGGGTTGCCTGGGAACCAACAATTTCGATGCCAATTCGCGGCTTTGCATGTCTTCGGCCGTCTCGGGCTACTTACGCAGTTTCGGGGCCGACGGGCCCCCCTGTAGCTATGACGATTTGGAACTGGCGGATTGCCTGTTCGCGATCGGGACCAACACGGCCGAATGTCACCCGATCGTCTTTAACCGGTTCCGCAAACACCACAAGGCCAACCCCGATCGAGTGCGATTGGTGGTGGTGGATCCCCGCTGCACCGAAACGGGCCAGGTGGCCGATCTCCATTTGCCCATTCGCCCCGGCACCGACATCGACTTACTGAACGGCATGGCCCACCTGCTGCTGAAGTGGGATCAGATCGATCGCGCCTATATCGAAGCTCACACGGGCGGCTTCGCAGCCTACGAAGATCTGCTGCAACATTACTCGCCCAATCTCGTGGCCGAGCAATGCGGTATTCCGGCGGAGTCGATCGAGGCGGCGGCGCGGATTTGGGCCCAGAGTGATCGGGTCTTGTCCCTTTGGTCCATGGGCATTAACCAATCCTCCGAAGGCACAGCCAAAGTCCGCAGCATCATTAACCTGCATCTGCTGACGGGGCAAATGGGCAAACCGGGCGCGGGGCCCTTTTCCCTCACCGGCCAGCCCAACGCCATGGGCGGCCGCGAGGCCGGCGGTTTGTCGCGGTTGCTGCCGGGCTATCGCTCCGTGACCAATCCCCAGCACCGGGCCGAAGTGGAGGATTTTTGGAACCTGCCCCCGGGTCGCATTTCCCCAACACCGGGCCGGGCCGCCTGGGAAATTGTGGAAGGGCTGGAAGCGGGAGCGGTGGGCCTGTTGTGGATTGCGGCCACCAATCCCGCCGTTAGTTTTCCCGACCTGAACCGCACCAAAGCCGCCCTGAGTCGATCGCCCTTCACGATCTATCAAGAAGCCTATTACCCCACGGAAACCAGTGCCTTTGCTCATTTGCTGCTGCCCGCCACCCAATGGAGCGAAAAAACCGGCACGATGACCAATTCTGAGCGGATGGTGACCCTTTCCCAGGCGTTTCAGCCCCCTCCGGGAGAAGCCAAGGAAGATTGGGCCATCTTTGCGGAGGTGGGCCGGCGGCTCGGCTTCCGGGAGCAGTTTTGGTTCCAATCCTCGGCGGAGGTCTACGGCGAATTTGTGCAATTGACCCGAGGCCGCCCTTGCGACATGACCGGCTTGAGTCACGATCGGCTCAGAACCGCTGGCCCCCAACAATGGCCTTTTCCGGCGGATGGGGCGATCGACCCTTTGCAGCCAGCCCCCACCAAGCGGTTGTATACCGATGGACAATTCCACACCCCCGATCGGCGGGCCCAATTTCTGGCGGTTCACTCGCGCGGGCTGGCGGAACCACCTGATGCGGCCTATCCCCTCGTGTTGACCGTAGGCCGGCTCTATGGCCATTGGCACACCCAAACCCGCACCGGTCGGATTGAAAAAATCAAAAAGCTGCACCCGAATCCCTTCATCGAAATTCACCCCAAGGATGCGGAACCCCTGGGCATCCAGGAGGGTGACTGGGTGGCGGTGAAGTCGCGCCGGGGCGATGGGCGGTTTCCGGCCAAGGTGACCCGGGCGATCGCGCCGGGAACCGTGTTTGTGCCCATGCATTGGGGATCCCTGTGGGGTGACGGGGCCGAAGCCAACGCCCTCACCCACCCGGAAGCTTGTCCCGACTCCTTTGAACCGGAACTGAAGGCATGTGCTGTTCAGTTGCAAAAGCTGGCCTCACCGCCCAGCAATCTGGATAATTGAGTCTGCAAGTGATTCAACTCAACCGCAGGTGCTGAAATGTCGAAATCTGTCAGTAATGAAGCGATCGAAACCCTGGCCGCAGAGATTGGCGATGTGGCCTATCTGGACATTGCCAAATGGCATCTCGATTTGGCCCATGCCCATTTGCACAGTGCTCTCGCTGAAAAAATCTATCCCCTCTTGCTCGATCGCACCTTCAGCCGTGCCAAGCTGACCGCTTTGTTAGGGGAAATGGCGATCGAAATTGGGGCCGGCAAGCGATCGATTCCCCTGTTGGATTTCATTCCCGATCGGGAGGTGGAGCGGCTTTATCAGGCGATCGATGACTACCAAGCCAAGCTCTAGGGCGGCGAATCAGGGCGCTAATTGGGGGGACTAACTATAAAGACCAATGAGCCATTTTGGGTTGCAGCCCCATCGCCCAGCCATCGATGCCAACCCTACCAAATCCCTCCAAAATCATTCCCAAGTCGCTCCAAAGTCAAGAAGTCCTCAAAGTTGGTACGCTAACTGACCGTTGCGATCGCCCGGGCCGTGCCTACAATATGGGGTTGTTTTCTCGCAGCTTGAGCAAAATACATGGGTCGCGCCAAGAAAGTTGTCCTCGCCTACTCCGGCGGTGTGGATACCTCCGTTTGCATTCCCTACCTGATGCAGGAATGGGGCGTTGAAGAAGTCATTACCCTGGCCGCCGACTTAGGGCAAGGCGACGAACTGGGCCCCATCAAGCAAAAAGCCCTCGACTCCGGAGCCAGTACTTCGCTGGTGGCGGATCTGCGGGCCGAGTTCGTGCAGGATTATGCGTTCCCGGCCCTGCGGGCCAATGCCCTTTACGAAAACCGCTATCCCCTTTCAACGGCCCTGGCGCGCCCGCTGATTGCCAAGGCGCTCGTGGAGGCGGCGGCGGAATATGGCGCAGACGCGGTAGCCCACGGTTGCACGGGCAAGGGCAACGACCAAGTGCGGTTTGATGTGGCGATCGCAGCCCTCGACCCCACCATTAAGGTGTTGGCTCCCGCTCGCGAGTGGGGCTTCAGCCGCGAAGAAACGATCGCCTACGGAGAAAAGTTCGGGATTCCCGCGCCCGTGAAGAAAAAGTCGCCCTTCAGCATCGATCGCAACCTGCTGGGCCGCAGCATTGAAGCGGGCCCCCTTGAGGATCCCTGGACGGAGCCGCCGGAAGAAATTTACCTGATGACCAAGGCGATCGCCGACACGCCGGATGAGCCGGATTACGTGGAAATTGGCTTTGAAGCGGGCACGCCGGTCACCCTGGACGGCCGCACCTTGGACTCGATCGCCCTGATTGAGGAACTCAACACCCGCGTCGGCAACCACGGCATCGGCCGGATCGACATGGTGGAAAACCGCTTGGTGGGGATTAAGTCCCGCGAAATCTACGAAGTGCCGGCCCTGTCGGTGCTGATCGCCGCCCACCGGGATCTGGAGAGCCTGACCCTGACCGCTGATGTGAGCCACTACAAGCGCGGCATTGAAGAAACCTACAGCCAATTGATCTACAACGGTCTCTGGTACAGCCCCTTGAAGGCGGCGCTGGACGGATTCATCAACGAAACCCAAAAGCGGGTAACCGGCACGGTGCGGATCAAGCTGTTCAAGGGCAATGCGGCGATCGTCGGTCGCAAGTCCGAGCAGAGTCTTTACACGCCAGAGCTGGCTACCTACGGGTCTGATGATGAATTTGACCACAAGGCCGCCGAGGGCTTCATTTATGTTTGGGGTCTGCCGACGCGGGTTTGGTCAGAAAAACTGCGCCAAGGCTAGGACTTGCTGGTGAATTGCCTGAGACCCTATGGTCTGAAACTCTGATTCCGCTCTGAAGATCGTAGGGGGCAAGGGGCTTGATGGCCTGTCGTCATTTCCATCGCCGTAGGGGTTGGGTCTCCCAACCCTAACCCGAGCGATCGCCACAACCCCGCCCAGCCCTGGAACCGAGATCACAGGGGCTGGGCGTGGAGACCCCGCCCCTACGATTAAACCCATGACAGGCCCTAACCCGTTTCAGCAAGTCCCGATCGGCCTGTTGGAACGGGTTTAGACTGGGAAAGTGACCCTGAGGCCAAGGTTCCCATGCTGTTCACTCAAGTGCTTCGGGGAAGGATTGCCCATTGGTGGTCTAAGCCCTCCCAGCGATCGCCCCAAACCGCAACCCCAACTCTGCCCGAGCGAGGGACTGACGCGATCGCCCCGCAACCCGCCCCGGGCGATCGATCGGGGCCATTGGGCCGATCGGGCTGGCGGTGGTCATCGTTGCAGGGGCGACTCACCCTTGAATTAGGGGCGATCGCGGTCTTGAGCCTGAGCACGGCGGCCCTTTGGTCCACCTGGCAAATGGAACAGACCCTCGCCACCGCCCACAAGCAAACCCTCAGTTATATTTCCCAGCGCTTTCCCGAGGAACTGGCCCTCTACGATCAGCACGAAGGGCTAGCCAGCGGATTAACCACCACCATCGATAAGGTGGCCATGGCGGGGCTGTTAGCTTGGGTCACCGATGATCAAGGGCGCTTGCTGGCCCAACCCAAAGATGATCAGAATTATCAAATCGTCCGCAATTTGGTGCAGTCTTTACCGGCCGCTGCCCAACGGTTGACCATTGTTCACCGCGATGGCCGAGTTTGGGTTTTATGCGAGCGTCCCTTGACGGTACGGGGCCGGGCGATCGGGCGGGTCTACTTTGCCCAGGACGTGAGCCATGATTGGCACAAACTCCATGGCAGTTTGCGGCTGCTGTGGTTGGTGAATGGTTTAGCCATGGTGGTTGCACTGGGGGCGATCGGGCGGCGAATTCGCTTAGCCCTCATGCCCTTGGCCACCATGAGCCAAGTGGCCAGCGCCGTTTCTGCCGATGACTTGGCCGGGGCCCGCCTGGAGTTGCAAGGGGCCCCCGATGAAGTCCGGGGCCTAGCCCAAGCCTTTAATGAGATGTTGGCGCGGCTGTCGCGTTCTTGGGAACAACAACGACAATTTGTGGGCAATGTTTCCCATGAACTGCGCACCCCGCTCACGGTGGTGCTGGGTTATTTGCAAAGCCTCCTGCGGCGCAGCACCAACCTGAACGACTATCAGTTGCAAGCCTTGACCACGGCGGAAGCGGAGGCCGATCGCACCGTGCGCATGTTGCAGGATTTGTTAGATCTGGCCCGCATTGACAATCGGCAACTCCACTTGCGGCAAGCGCCGATCGTCCTTAATACCCTGCTGTCAGAGGTGACGGACTGGCAACGGCTGGCCTGCGATCGGCCCATCCATTTGCATTTGGTGGCGGAGGATGTGGTGGTTTTGGCTGACCGCGATCGCCTGACCCGCGCCATTCGGAATTTGCTGGACAATGCCGTGAAATATTCCGCCTCTGAGCAGCCCGTGACCCTGCAACTGAGCCATCAAGCAGACTGGGCCGCCATCGAAGTGCGCGATCGCGGGATGGGCATTCCTCCGGATCAACAAGCCCGGGTTTTTGAGCGCTTCTATCGGGGTGAAGATGAAATGACCCGATCGCGCGATGGCACGGGTTTGGGCCTGGCGATCGCCAAGGGAGCCGTGGAAGGGATGGGCGGCCGCATCGATCTACAATCGCAACCGGGCCTGGGCAGCACCTTCACGATCAGACTTCCTCGCTGGCACATGTCCTCTGCATCCGATTCATCCGTTGATCAATTGATCAATTCGTGATTGATGGCCACTATGGTTTCACCCTTGAAGCTCAATCCCCCCACAGCCCGAATTCTGGTGGTGGAAGATGATGCCAATTTGGCGCGATTTGTGGCGGGAGAATTGGAACTGGAGGGCTACGGGGTAACCGTGGCAACCACAGGACTGGAGGGGCTGAACGCCGCCCGATCGCACCCGTCGCCGGATCTGTTGATCTTGGATTGGATGTTGCCGGGGCTGTCGGGCTTGGATCTTTGTTTGCGGTTGCGGGAAACGGGCTTACAGGCCCCCATTATTCTGCTGACGGCCCGGGATGAAATTCTCGATCGGGTCACGGGCTTGAATGCGGGCGCGGATGATTATGTGGTGAAACCCTTCAGCATTGCGGAGCTGTTGGCGCGGGTGCGGGCCCATTTACGGCGAGTTTCGCCCCACGAACCCGATCAAATTACCCTGGCAGATTTGACCCTGAATCCGCTAACCAGGGAGGTGCAACGCGGGGGCGATCGGGTGGACTTAACGGCCAAGGAGTTTGATTTACTCGAGTTTTTGTTGCGCCATCCGCGTCAGGTGATTTCGCGCGATCGACTGTTGGAATCCGTTTGGGGCAATAACTTTGGCGGCGAATCTAACATCGTGGAAGTCTATATCCGAGCCTTGCGGATCAAATTAGAAATGGCCCAGCGCCCTCGCCTGATCCACACCTTGCGGGGGGTTGGTTATGTTTTGCGCGAGTCGCCCTGATTGAGCGATTGCTTGATCTAGCGATCGGGAGCGGAGCCTGTCCAGGTTTGCTCACCAACAATCACGCGGAGGGTTCCCCCTTCCCAATCTTGGGTGATTAGCGGTCGATCGGGGCGGGCTGGGTTGCGCGATCGATAGGCCGCAAACTGGCCCCAGTCGAGCTTTTCCCCGTTGCGTCTCACAACGGGGCGATCGGGCCCCCGTTGGGTCACGGCCAGTTGATTGCCTTGGGAACCGGTGAAAGTAACCGTGTTTTGGTTCACAACCCAGCGCGATCGCCCCAACACCGCCGCCCGAAACGCAGCGAAATTCTGATTAGTTCCCGGTTCCCCAACCTCCATGGCCCAGCCCGTGAGGGTTCCGGCAGGGCGATCGGGGCGAGCCACCCACAGTTGATCCGTGGGATAGCGCTTTTGTAGCTTGGTGGTTTCGCTGTTGTTTACCTGGGGCAGTGTCAGCCCGATCGGGTAAATGGCAATCCAAGTTTCGGCCAACTGCCAAAACAAAACCGGCTGACCGGCGGCGGTTTGGGCCGTTTCGCTGGCGGCCGCTTGGGGCAAACTCCACTGAAACGGGGCCCGCCCGTCATTCAGCCACACCAACAGGGGCCCAAACTGCCCGATCGCGTCGTGGGTGTCCGGTTGGTGGTGGGTAGAAATTTTCTCGGGATTCACCCCGGAACCGGCCAGCAGGTAATCCACGCCCCGGCTGGGGTGGGTGGCTAGCAGTTTAAAACCGTTCACATCATCGATCGACCCTTGGGCCAGGCTGCCCAATTGGAAGGTGCGGCCAAAGTAGAGCGTTTCGTAATACAAGGGGCGATCGCGTGCGCCCGGTTTCCAATGTTCATAGGTGGGTTTGCCCGCAAACACTTCTTGGGGGCGATCGAACCGTTTGCGGGCCAGGGCCACCGCCACGGCCGGCGGTCGGTAACCACTGGTGAGGGCATGAACACCATCGGGTTCGGGATCCGGATCCGGGGCGATCGCCTCCCCAAAATATAAATTCAGCAGTTTGCTCGCCAAAGCCGCCAAGGGCGCATTTCCCTTGCTAGCGTCGCGTTTGCTGGGGCCCCCAAAGCCGCCGCGCCAATATTTCAACGCTCCGGTGATGCTTAACCAATCCAGGGCGGCCTTAGCCGTGGCCCGCATTTCCGGTTCCGGCGCAAAGTCGTAAAGATTCAGCCAGGCGGTGAACGTGTGACCCCAGTAGGTTTCCGAGTCCCATTCCCCCTGGCCAATTTTGTAAAGATTGCGGGCGAAACTTTGCAGGCGATCGCGGTAAATGGCGGCGGTTTCTCGGTTGCCGGCTTCCATGGCAAACAGATAAACGGCCGTTTCTCGCATCGATCGCAAATTATCGGTGTTGCGGCAATCTACCCAGGTGATGCAGTTATCGCGCGATCGATTCCAAAAGGGCTGCGGGGTGCTGAAAAACTGCTTCAGGGGATCCAACTTTGTCCAGAGGGCGGCTCCCTGCTTCATCCGATCGCGATAGGCCGGATCGAGAAATTGCCCAAAATAAAAGTATTTACGCACCTGCCCCTTCAGGGTGAAGGCGGGATAGAAATCAATGCCAAGGGTATGTTCGGTGCTGCTGGGGATCGGGTCGGGTTTTTGCAGGAAGGCGATCGCCCGATCGCGGTTGCCCGCCAAAAAGTCCAGCATGGCCTTGGGATAGGACTTTTTCTCATTTTCAAAATAGCCATTGCCGTAGGTTTTGGGGTTGGCAAATTGGGCAATGAGGGCCCGCCCCCGAGCTTGGTAGGCCGCTTCCCACTCGGCGGGCCAAGGGTTGGCTCCGTCGGGCGGGACGATCGGGACGTTGGCGGCGATCGGGCTGGGGTTGGGCGATTGCTGTTCGGGTGAGGATTGAGCCGATCGGGAGGATTGAGCCGATCGGGGGGCTTCCGCCTGAACCGCACAGCCCGCCACCATCACCCAGCCAATCGTGGCCACCCATCCGTAGGTGCTAGTTTTTTTACTCACAGCTCAATCACCTTCGCCCCTCAGTCGGTAAGCTGAAAAGTCCTGTCTCTTCCTGGCACCCAACCCATGAGCGATCGCCCTTCCGTTGCCATCCTAGCGCCCACGCCTCGCGGTCTGCGGTTGGCCCAACAAATCCAAGCGGGACTGCCCGGCTCCGTGATTTGGACGAAGGATTCGGCCCGGGGCAGTGCGGCGGCGGGTTCCCAGAATGCCCTTCGCACCTACGAAGACTTTCGGGCCTTGGTGGCTGATCGCTGGGCGGCGGGGCAACCGCTGATTTTTGTGTTGGCGGTGGGGGCCACGGTGCGGGCGATCGCCCCCCATTTGCAAGACAAACGCACCGATCCGGCCGTGGTGGCCGTTGATGAAACGGGTCACCATGTGATCAGCCTTTGTGGGGGACATTTGGGCGGGGCTGATGCCTTGACCCGACAGGTGGCGGGACTGTTGGCGGTGGAACCGGTGATTACCAGTGCCGCCGAAGGGCAGCAGCTCCCGGCGATCGATCTGTTGGGCGATCGCTACGGTTGGCGACGGGGCCAAGGGGATTGGCTGGGGGTGGCCAGCGCGATCGCCCGGTTCGAGACCGTGGGCGTGGTGCAAACCTGCGGCTGGAATCTGTGGATTGAGGAGTTGCCGGAGTTTCACCCCTTTGTGCTCCTGTCGGAAGCGGACTTGGTGGATTGGGACGAGTTGCCCCCCAATTTGCGGGCGATCGTTTGGATTAGCGATCGCCCCTTGCCGCCCTTGCCCTTGCCCGCCGTGGCCTGGCATCCGCGCACCCTTTGGGTTGGCATTGGTTGTGAGCGTCACACCCCCGAAGATCAGATGGCAGCGGCCTTGGCCCAAGTATTGGAGCAAGCGGATTTGGCTCCGGAGGCGATCGCCGGGATTGGTTCGATCGACCTGAAACAGGATGAGGTGGGGTTGCTGGCCTTGGTCGATCGGCTCGATCTGGCCGCCCGTTGGTTCACCGCCGCCGCCCTGGCCCCGATCGCCGTACCCAACCCTTCGGAGGTGGTGCGCTCAGAGGTGGGCACGCCCTCGGTGGCGGAAGCGGCGGCCCGGCTGGCGGCCGACGGAGCCGAACTGATTCGGGAAAAACAGGTGTTTCGGGCCCCCAACGGTGGCTCCGGCGCTTGCACGATCGCCCTGGCCCGGGCCGATCGGGAATATACCCCCCACCTGGGCAAGCTGTGGCTGATTGGGACGGGCCCCGGCTCCTTGGATCAGCTCACCCCCGCCGCCCGCGCCGCCCTCAGCCAGTGCGACGTAATCATTGGCTATCAACTCTATCTAGACCTGCTGCGCCCCCTGTTGCATCCGGGGCAAATTATTGAAGGCAGCCCCATCACCCGCGAAAAGCAGCGTGCTGAACGGGCGATCGACCTGGCGGAACGGGGGCTAAGGGTGGCTGTGGTTTCCTCCGGCGACTGTGGAATTTATGCCATGGCCGGGCTGGTGCTGGAATGTTTGGCGGCCCGCCATTGGGACGGCCAGACCCCACAGGTGGAAGTGTTGCCCGGCATCACGGCCCTGCAAGCGGCTGCCGCCCGCGTGGGTGCGCCCCTGATGCATGATTTTTGCGCCATTTCCCTGTCGGACTTGCTCACGCCCTGGCCCGTCATTGTGCAGCGGTTGCAGGCGGCGGCGGCCGGAGACTTTGTGGTGGCGTTGTATAACCCCCGATCGCAAACGCGCCAAACCCAAATTGAAACGGCCTTCGAGATTTTGCGAGCCAAGCGATCGCCCGAAACCCCCGTGGTTCTGGCTCGATCGCTCCACCGGCCCGACGAACAGATCACCATTGCCACCTTGGCTACGGTTGATTTACAGGCGATCGATATGCTCACCGTTGTTTTAATTGGCAACGCCAGCACCTTCACCCACAGCGGCAAGGTGATCACCCCCCGGGGCTATGCCGTGGCCAATGGGATCCTTTCCGCCACAGCCCCCGCCACCGATTGATGAGAAGTTGAATGATGAGAAGTTGAATTGGGGTCTCATTCAAAATGCCCTAAATGACCCAAAATTAGCGATCCCCTTCATCATTACTCCACAATTCCTTCGCTTTTCGACCAATCTTTGAAGGTTGAATAAAGTGGCAGGATGCAAAGAAAAACCTGGGAATGATCGAAAAAGGGCAATCGGCTCATTTTGGCGGAATTTTGAGCATATCGACCGCATTTTGCTTGTCAATCTGCCCCAGTCGCGACCAGCGTGTCAAAATTGATGCTTGGGCAGCTTTCTGAAAAAAGACTTTTCGTCATTGTTTTAGGCCTTGGCAGCATTGATGAAAACTTAAACTGACAAGAGTTGTGATCGTATGGAATAAAGTTCCATTCATGATTTGCTAATTAGGTGCAGCAAGTTATGCGGTAGATTGACTTGTTGGTGGGTTTAAATGCGCAAAAAATTAATAGAATCAATATTTCTTGAGAATTTTTCTAAATCATTCAATTACTTTTGGGTGATTAATCTCTTGAGAATTATTCCCTGAGTGGGTCGAGCGATCGCTTGATCATGAGTGATTTTTGTAAACATGAAAAAAATCTAAAATTTCTTAAAGACAGATCTGGTAAACATCCAAGCAACCAGTGGATTAAAAATACCAACCATTCATATGTTAGCCTGCAAGGTCTAAATTGTTCTGAGGAGCGGTTCTAGTCTGCGAAAGATGCAAGAGAGCAGATCCGAAGCCAACACGATTATCAAGAAAAGTTAATAGCTGTTTGAAATCAATTAAATTATTATTTAATAATTGAATATGTCCTCATGATCTCTGGGTTAACTCTCGTCATTTCTTCGGTAAATTTCCCAATTGCTGCTAGGCGACTGTTTGTAGACCACGACAACGTTTGAGCTTGCTCAACCTGTTCTCAAATCAGTTCAGTAGGAGGTGAACTTGGAGTATCAATTAATACATAACATTCACGTCGGCTTTGGGTTCATCGCCATTGATTAGCAAAATCAAGCAATTTGGCGAGCAAAGTTGACCATCACTCAGGGATCTATCGCCCAGACGGAATCAGTTTTACAGCGGCAGAAATTCCCTGAAAACTGACTCAAGACCAAGATCAAACTACTGTGCCAATTTTGCGGGGCCTGTCGTAAAGCTTCAGGTCTTTGGGCAAAACAAGCGCAGCGATTGTCATTGGGTTGAAGGTTGGTTTCATGACTGTCATTAAGGTTCGCAAGGGAGCATTAAGGACGATCGGGGTGGAATTGGGGGTGTGAGTCCAGGGCCAAGGAATTGGCCAGCGATCGATGAATGGGATCGATGAATGGTCTGAGGAATCGGTGACTGGTGAATGATTCTCGAATGATTATTTGAGGACGACGGGAGCGTCGTGATCAATTAGCCATGGGTCAAATGGGTCAATGGGTTGGATTGGGAGTGTCCATCGATGACTGAAGCAGCAACGGGATGGACAAAGGTGTCGCGGACGCTGGCGACGGTGGTGCAGCGACGGGCTTCGGGGGTGTTGGTGCTGGAGCGGGGGCCGAGTCGCTGGCGCTTGATTTTTTTGCAGGGTCGCTTGTTGTGGGCGATCGATGAGCGGTTTCGGATTCGCCGTTGGCAACGGGCCCTGAAGCGATCGGGGGTGAATTTGCAGCCGGTTCCGCTGACGGAAACGGCACGGCCCCTATGGGAGGTGTGGTGGTTGGCGACGGCGCTGTTGGCGGGCCAAGTCACACCGGCCCAGTTGCACTCGATGCTGGAGTCGGTGGCTCAGGAGGTGCTGTTTGCGGCGGCGAGCGATCCCACGGTGGTGTCTCACTGGGATAAGTATGTGCCCGCTTTGCCGGACACGCGGACGGTGGCGCAACAGTTGCTCGGCAGTGAGGCCCTGTTGGCGGTGATGCAGTCGGTGGTGAAGTTGCTGCAACGGTGGGAGTCGGTGGGGTTGTCGCCAGAGCAGGCCGATCGCGCGCCGCAGTTGGCCCAGTTGGATTGGTCCCCGTCCGCAACAACTCAAAATGACCGATCGACGTTTTTAACGTTGGCTCCGTTGCTGAATGGTCAACGATCGACCTGGGATGTCTCGCTGGTGATGAAACAGCCCATGTCGATCGTCGTGCATCTGCTGCATCACTTGGTGGAGCGTGGGGGCTTGGATTTTCTGCCCTTGGACGATCGCCCGGCGGACACGGTGCTGAATTTGCTGTTCACGCCGCAAGCAGCACCAGTTAAGCCCCCACAGTCCGCAGCGCCCCGGGACAGAGCCGCCACCGCTCCAGGGCGATCGGGTGGGCCGGCGGCGAACCAGACCCCAACACCCCAGCCCACTCCAGCAACCCAAGGCCCCAACTCTGAGCAACCCTTGGTGATGTTGATTGACGATGATCCGATGGTGGGCAAGCTGCTGCGCCCCGTGGTGCATCGTTTGGGTTGTCGGTTTGTGCATATCACGGAGGCGACAAGGGCCTTGGCGGCGGCGATCGAGCAGCGACCAGATATGGTGTTGCTGGATTTGGTGATGCCGATTGTGAATGGCTATGAGCTTTGTACCCAGTTGCGACGGGTGAACCTGTTGGCCAATGTGCCGATCGCGATTGTCACCAGTAATCGCGGGGCGATCGACCGGGTGCGGGCCAAGCTGGTTGGAGCTTCGGTGTTTGTGCCCAAGCCGCTGCGCCTGGAAAAGGTGGCTGCGCTGCTTCAGCAATATTTGCCCGATCGATTGCAACCGCCACCCCAGGACAATCCCCAACGACCACAACCCTCGCCTACAACCGCAGGCACCCTCCCCACATCGCCGCGCAATGGTGGTGGCTGGCATCCGGCCCCCGCCGCTGGCATTCAACCCAACAACGCCGGCCCCCTGAATCGATACTTACTCGGTGAAGAAATGCTCAACAATCGCTATGAATTTGGAGTTTTGGCGAAACAATAGAGAAAGGATTGTATGGGGTTGCCACCTACGCCCGATCGGGATGTGGGAATTGTATGTGGGGACTGTGTGGGGATTGGGGTTTAAGTTCATCCGTTGAGACAGACGGATGCAACAGACGGATCGGTAAGCCATGAAAAATCAAGCCGATTGAGTCTCATTTGCACTGAATTGGGATTGAGGTTCAGCTTGAGGTTCATCAACAAAAAACCACAATTCTTGCAGGAAATTGACAATTTGAAAGCTGCGAGATCGATATCAAACAGGGGCGATCGGGGCAAGTTAAAATTACTGATCCAACCGATGTCCTAAGCAATGACCCAATCGACGATCAAGCCAATCCCAGCTACCAATCCCAGCTAATTGAATTGATCAATCAGTGATTAGGCATCAGTCCGGCAATGATCAGGGTGTGCTATTGGGGTTGCCATTGGGCCCGTGGGGCCTGGAATTGAGAGAAATAATCGGGTTCGGGACACTGAACCATGGATTGTTCATGGGCCGGGGCCTGCACCATGGCCGGGTTCCGGCCGAAGCGTCAGCCGAGGCGGGCCAGGACGGCCAATTAAAAATTGGGTTTTTGGATGTGGGAGAACGTGGGCGATGGACGCACAGCAGCAAACCGCATTGATTCAGCAGGCTTTGGATGCCAATCCCCAGGCGATCGCCCTGCTCATTCGCGATCGACTGGAACCGACCATTACCGTGAAGGCGGCCTTGAAGGAGGGATGTTTATATCTGCTGCTGGCCAGTGAGCAAGCTCCTTCGGCCCGCTTGGCCTTGGAAACCGTTGAGCCGGCGATCGAGGATTTGGCCGTGGCCGGATTGAACCGGGCCGTGATCCAATCGGTGAAAGTGGGCGGCCAAGCGCTGGATGAGCGATCGCCCAAATGGTGCTATCATATCGACTTGCCGCCCTTGCCCTATGGCCAAAGTGGCGATCAGGAAGCAGATCCGATCGTCAACTTCTTGGAGTCCCAGGTGCAAAGCATGGCCAATGGGGTGGCGGCCTTGATCAGCGATTCGCCCTTGGCTGTCCTGTCGGGTGTTGCTGGGCCAGAGTCCCAAAATGGTCATGGGGTTGCGGTGGCCCCACCGGAACCCGCGATCGATCCTGAACCCGCGATCGAGGTGGGAGAAGACACAACCGAAGATGTAACCGAGGACTGCAATCAGTCAGCAGCAACGGATCTTGACCGACCGGATTTAGACCCGATCGCCCCAGAGCCGATCGCTCCGGAAGTCAGCACGCCGGAAGTCAGCACGCTGGAAGTCATTACGCCGGAAGAAGTACCAACGCCACCGTTGCCCATTCCCACTGAAGCAGCCCAACTGCAAGCCACCCTGGCCGCCCTGACGGGTTTGGCCAGCACCCTGGAAAAGGCCGCCGCCTCCCTGGTCACGGCTGTGGGGTCGATCGCTCCATCGCCGTTGGTGGCTTCTGAGTTGAGTGCTCCAGAGTTAAGCGCTCCAGAGTTAAGTGCTGCGGAGTCGATCGCGCCGGCCGTTGAACCGGTGGAAATCCTCGAATCACCACCCGAGCCGGAACCCACCACAGAACCAGAGCTGGCGATCGTTGAGTCACCGCCAGAGCCAGAGCCAGCACCAGAACTCGCATCAGAAACCGAGGAACCCGATTTCGCGGTGGATGAACAGGATTTAGGGGCGATCGATGCCCTAGATTCGTTGCCCTCAGAGGAAACCAGCGACCTAGAACCGGAGACCCTCAGCCTGGATCCGGATGCCTTGGCCCTCACCGAAGCAGAGTTAGCCGACTGGGCCGCGATTGAAGAAGAAGGGATAGCGGAACCCAATGCTGAGACCGTAGCTCCAGAACCGGAACCGGCGATCGACTCCTTGCCTGAGCTGCCAACCTTGGTGGAACCGGCGATCGACTCAGCAGCCCTGATTGATGAGTTCGCCAGCGATGCCGCGATTGATGAAATGATCGACGAAACGATCGATCAAGTCATCGATGAAGCGGCGGAACTGGTGGCCGAGTTGGCGGCCGATTCCGAGCTGCTGGATCCCTTGGCAGATGCGGCACAAGAAACGGCAGGTTTGCTGGAATCCCCTGATGCATTGGAGGATGATGGGGCGAGCCTGGACTTCGATCGAGAAACAGTGATCGACCCGATCGACCCCGCAGAGCCGCCCACGGAGTCAACGGAAATTTCCCCAACGCCAGAGCTAGAGCCAGAATCAGAGCCGATCGGGACAGTGTTTGCCGCGATCGCCTCAGACAGCGGTAAAACGATCGCTGAAAAAGTGACCGACGCAATCAGCAGTCTGGTGCAGTTGGTGGAACATCATCCCAACGCGGATGTGAACACGGCGTTGGCGGCGATCGCCCGGCTGAGTGCCTTGGCCAGTCCGCCTCCGGTGGCAGCGCCGGAGCCAACCCCTTCAGATCGATCGCCCGAACCCTCCTCGGAACCCTCCTCAGAACCTTCAGACCAAGGAGCACAAGCCGCGATCGGTTCAGCGAATCTGGAATTACTCGATCCAGAATTCCCCAATCCAGAATCACTGGATTCGGCGATCGTTGATCCAGAAACTCAGGAACCACAGGAACCAACTGATCCCGAACCGATCGATCAAGACCTCAATGATCTGCAATTGGATTTGACTGAATCAGATGAATTGAGTGACTCGACTGATTTGATTGATGCGCAGGACTCTGACCAGTTAATCACTCTAGATCAGCTACCGGAATCACCAGAAATTGCAGAACTCACTCAGGAAGAGGCTGACCCGATCGGGGAAGTGGATGATGAATTAACCAGTGATGAACTTGACGATCAATTCAGTGACGAGTTGACTGGTGAACTAAATATTGAATTAACAGGTGATGTGCTCAGTGATGAATTTGGCAATGAACTGAGTGATGAATTAACGGGCGATGAATTTGGTGATGAACTGAGTGATGAATCAACGGGCGATGAATTAACAAGCGATGAGCTGAGTGATGAATCAACGGTCAATGAACTGAGTGACGAACTGGATGATGAATTAACGGGCGATGAATTTGGTGATGAACTGGATGATGAATTAAGCCTGCTTGATCAAGATCCAGCGGGTGAAGATCCAACCAATCCACCAGCCAGTGCAGACCCAGCAATCGCACAACCTGACACAGCCGCAGCGGAACTGATTGCAGAACCCACAAGCATCAGCCCTCGGGAAGCCCTCAGCACCATTGCGCAACTGACCCAACTGGCAGAACATCGCAGCGATTTGGATCTGAACGCCGCGATCGCCACGATCGCCCGTTTGGCTGGCTTTGCTCCCGAGCCGATCGCTCCCCCACCAGAACCACCTCCCGCAGCGGCGGCCCCCACTGAATCGACAGACCCGGAATCGGCGGTAATTTCTGAATCGGCCGCAATTGTTGACGAATTGGCAGAGAGTGCTGAATTAGCTGAATTAGAAGATGCTGAATCCGAATCGCTGGATTGGGTGGAACCCGAAGAGGCGATCGATTCCTCGGATCTCTCGGATCTATCCGATGATTTATCCGATTTGTCAGATCTGGCTGATCTATCGGATTTGGCCGATTTAGATTCAACGGCCGTTGAGGTAACTGACCCGATCGAGTCAGCTTCTTCCGAGGTGGTGGCCGACGATTTAGCCGATGAATTAGCGGAAGATGACCTAGCTGAATTAACTGATTTGACCGAAGAAGTTGAGCCAGATGATTTATCAGACTTGACCGATTTATCAGACCCGATCGAGCCAACCAATGTTGATGAAGGTGAATTGGCTGAATTAACTGATTTGGCTGAAGAAGTTGAGTCAGATGATTTAGATGATCCAACCGATGATTTAGATGATTTATCCGATGATCTAGCCAATTTCACCGAATCCCTAGAACCGGTGAATTCAGAGCCAATCGAACCATTACCCGACCCGATCGAACCGGTGCAATCCCCGGAATCTGCCGTTGTTTCGGATGAGCGCAGCGGTTTGGTCAATTTGGTGGCGCAGTTATTAGCCGAATCCAGCGATCCCCGATCGGCGCTGCTGGCTCTGGCGGAATCCTTGGGTGATGGTGCGTCGGCTGCCCCTCGCGAGTCGGAGCCTGTCCCGATCGCCCCTGCGGAACCTGCTGAATCTGTCCCAGCGGCCGAGTTAGCGGCATCCACCGAGCCGATCGCAGCGGCTGCACCCACCGAGGTAGTTGAGGCCACCGAATCTCCTGCCTTGACGGAATCGACTGAAGCGGCCGACTCAGAAGCATTACCAGAAGCGTTACCAGCGTTGGCCGATGTTCTGGATTTGCCTGAGGAACCAGAACCCGATCCCGCCGTCCCCGCTGAGCCGTTACCGGAACTACTGGAACTGCCGGAATTGCCGGAATTGGCAGAGTCGCTGCCGGAAGCCCCCGCCGTCATCGCCTTCGATGCGGAACCCGATCTGGGGCCAGATTTGGATCAAAACGATCAACCCTTGGGCTTTTTCGGGGATGACGACGATGAGCCTTCGGGGTTCTTTGGGGATGAAGGATTCGCGGCCCTGGTGGACATTGCCAACCAAGCCCTAGCCGCCGACACCGCCGCTGAAGTGCCTGCGGCTCCGGCGGCGGCGGTGGCTTTCGAGCCTGCGCCGGTTCGTGAATTGGTAGATGAATCGGTTCGTGAGCCGGAACCGCCCTTGCCGGTGGTGGAGGCGGCCGAGCCAGCCCCGATCGCCCCGTCGGAGCCGGAACCCAGCGCCCCCCCGGATCCGCTCACCCAATGGCTGCAACAGGGCGACGGATCCGCCATTTTGAACCTGCCCACCAGGTCGGCCGGCAGCGCCCTGAGTACCGATGGCCAGCGTTTCCTGCGTTTTCACCTGGGCTTTGAGGATACGGCCCTGCTCCCGATCGATGAGGTGCGGGAAGTGCTGCGAATTGCGGCCACGGACATTTTGCCCGTGCCACATATGCCAGAATCGGTCTTAGGGGTGTACAACTGGCGCGGTGAAATCATTTGGACGATCGACCTTAACCAGTTGGTGGGTTTTCCGGCCATTGCGCCGGATTTGACGGCCACCTCATCCGCCATCGCCATTGTGCTGGAGTGTGATGGCCAGAATCTGGGGTTGGTCGTGCCCCAAATTGAAGATATCGAGTGGCACGATTCTCCAAATGTTCAGCCGCCCAGCGCGGGTTTGTTTCCCGATCGGCTCTTGCCCTTTGTTCAGGGCTACCTCAGCGAGGCCAGCAGTATGGTGTTGAACCCCAGCGCGATCGCCAGGGCCAGCGCCCAACAGGCCGGCTAGGACGCTTGGCCATCGGGATCAGGATTGGCCCTCGGGGCGATCGCGCCAATCCTGCCCCGCCATTGCTGGGAGATTTCCCAGTCCTGAGCCTGTTTTCCCAACTCACCTTTGCTCAAATCCGCTTCTGCTCCTTTGTAACTTTTGCAACCTTTGTAACTTTGTTTGATGTTGCTTCATGTTTTTGGACATGGCTTGACGTTCCCTTGCTTGACGTTCCCTTGCTTGATGTTGCTTGGCTCCCCTTGCCCCGAGGGCCCCAGTGTGGCCGTGATTTCCACCGTGATGGGGAACTGCTGAATGGTTGTTGGTCTCTTGGCTGGCGGCCTGGCGGGCCCACTGGTAACGGCTCCCTGACTCTCTGTTTTTCCGATTGCTCTCTGGCCTAAATTCCTATGACTGCTTACTTTGATGCTTCGCGCACGGTTCGTGACGATCGCCCGGCCCGCAACGGCACTCCCCCCGTTGAACATAGCCCCGCTCCTGATTTGCGCCGTTTCCAAGATGCAGTCGATGCCCTGAAGGCGGAGTTGGAACGATCGGGCCGGCCCGATCGATTCGTGATGGAAAAGATGGAGCAAATTGAGCAGTTTGCGGAGTCGATCGGCACGGCCCTGGTGACCACCGATGGGGAAGCGGTCAACGGGAACCGCCTACCGGTGGATGGGATCGATCGCACCATCGAAGACAGCCAAAGTTTGGATGAACTGCTGCGGCGGCTTTGCCAAGAATTGCGGTTGCAACTGTCAGCCGATCGGGTGGCCATTTACCGGTTCAATTTCGACTGGACTGGGGAATTCATCACCGAATCCATGGCCCCCGGTTGGATGGCCCTGGTGGGGAACACCTTCCGCGACACCTACTTTGAAAGCACCCAAGGCAACCGCTACAACACCAAGGATGTTTACCAATGCGAGGACATCTATCGCGGTGGCCTCAGCGCTTGCCATGTGCAGCTCATTGAACGGTTCCAGGGACGAGCCTACATGATTGCGCCGGTTTTTCAGGGCGATCGACTGTGGGGGTTGCTGGCCATTTATCAAAACAGCGGCCCGCGCCCCTGGAGTCCCCTGGAAGCGGAGCTGGTGAAATATGCCAGCGATCAGGTGAGCCGCAGCATTGCCCAGCTCAGCGCGATCGAGAAACTGCAAAAACAAGTGGGCCGCCAACGGGCGATCGCCACGATCGTGGACAAGATTCACCAATTCCTGGATCTGGCCACGATTATGCAAACCACCACCGACGAACTGCGAATTTTGTTGGAGTGCGATCGCGCCGCCGTCTATCGATTCAGCGACGACTGGAGCGGCGATTTCGTCTCGGAATCCGTGGGTCGGGGCTGGAAACCGCTGTTGGGCAAAACCTTCCGCGACAGCTATTTTGAGCGCACTAAAGGTGGCCGCTACATCAACGGCGAAACCCTGACCGTGGCGGACATCCAAACCCAAGACTACGATCCCTGTCACCTGAAACTGCTGGAACAGTTCCAATGCCGGGCTTACATCATCGCTCCCGTGATTGCCAGCGATAAGCTGTGGGGACTACTGGCGGTCTATCAAAACGATCGGGTGCGCAGTTGGGAGCCGGAAGAAACCGACCTGGTGACCCAAATGGGCCAGCAAATGGGTGTGGCGGTGCAACAGGCGGAATATCTGAAGCAGCTTCAGGATCAAAAACTACAGCTTGAGCGCAATGTGCAGCAAGACCGCGCCCTGCTGACGGTGATGAACAAAATCCGCGAATCCCTGGACATTGACAGCCTCTTTGCCACCACCACCCAGGAAATTCGCCAAATTTTCCAGGCCGATCGCGCCTGCATCTTCCGGTTCGATCCGGACTGGAGCGGTGAGTTTGTGGCCGAAGCGGTCACCCCCGGTTGGCAACGACTGCTCGATCGCGACGGGGCCGGCCTGCGGGATGGCAACAACCGACGGGGCGGGCGCTCCCTGGCCCGCGTCGAAGACAGCTATTTGCAAGACAACCAGGGCGGTCGCTATCGCCAGGGCGAAACCCTGCTGGTCAACGACATTTACCAAGCCAACTTCAGCCGCTGCTATCTTGACCTGCTGGAGCAGTTCCAAGCCAAGGCCTACGCGATCGCCCCGATCTTCAAGGGCAATGACCTTTGGGGCCTGTTGGCGGTTTACCAAAACAGCAACTCCCGCCAGTGGGAAGAACTGGAAGGGCAGATTCTGTCTCGGTTGGGAACCCAACTGGGCTTGGCCCTGCAACAGGCCGAGTATGTGGAACAGCTCAAAACCCAAGCGGCCCAGCTCCAAAAATCTGCCGAACGGAATAAGGCCATTTCCGCGACGATCGACAAAATTCGCGCTTCCCTGGACATCCGTACCATCTTCCGCACCACCACCACGGAATTGCGCCAAATTCTGGAGGTCGATCGGGTCGGAATCTATCAATTCCAGCCTGACTGGAGTGGGCAATTCATGGCGGAATCCGTCGGCCCCGGTTGGTTGCGGCTGTTGGACTCTCCCGACAGCGATGGCAGTGTCCAAACGGAAATGAGCGATTGCGAAGCGATCAACAGCTTGACCCAAGCTCGCCCCACCAACGCCGGCCGGGTGCGAGACACCTACCTTCAGGAAAACGAAGGGGGCCGCTATGCCCGAGGCGAAAGCTTTGTGGTTCCTGATATCTACAAAGCCGGGTTCACCCCCTGCTATTTGAGTGTGCTGGAACGGTTCCAAGCCCGCGCCTACGCCATTACCCCGATCTTTCAGGGCGATCGACTGTGGGGGCTGCTGGCGGTTTACCAAAACAGCGGCCCGCGTCAGTGGGAAACCTCAGAAGTGGAATTCGTGGCTCAGGTGGGGGCACAGTTGGGCATTGCCCTGAAGCAGGCGGAAACCCTGGCAGAATTGCAGCGGAAATCGGCCCAGGTGGAAGAGGCTGCCCAACGGGACAAGGCCGCCCGCGAAGCCCTGCAACAGAAGGCCCTGAACCTGCTGATGGCGGTGCGGCCGGCCCTGGAAGGGGATCTCACCGTGCGCGCGCCGATTACCGAAGACGAAGTGGGCACGATCGCCGATGCCTACAACAACACCCTGCAAAGCCTGCGACAGATTGTGGTGAAGCTGCAAGAAACGGCTGCCAAGGTGTCCAATACCTCCACCACCAGTTCCAGCGCCATTGGTGAGCTGTCTAACCAAGCCCAGCAACAATATCGGGCCCTGCTGGAGGCGGTGCAGCGGGTGCAAACCATGGCAGAAGCTAGCACGGACGTGACCCAAAACGCCCAGCAGGTGACCCAGGCGGTGCAACGAGCCACCAACACGATCCAGGAAGGCGACGCGGCCATGAACCGGACGGTGGATGCCATTCTGTCGATTCGGGACACGGTGGCGGAAACGGGGCGTAAGATTCGGGCCCTAAGCGAATCGTCCCAAAAGATCTCGAAGATCGTGAGCCTGATTGGCAACTTCACCACCCAAACCCAACTGTTGGCGCTGAATGCTGCCATTGAGGCAACGCGGGCCGGGGAATATGGTCGTGGCTTCACGGTGGTTGCCGATGAAGTGCGATCGCTCGCCCGCCAGTCGGCCGATGCCACCACGGAAATTGCGGCCCTGGTGGAAGAGATTCAGGCGGAAACCCAGGCGGTGGCCCAGGCCATGGAAGCGGGGATTCAGCAGGTGGTGGCGGGGACGAATCTGGTCAGCGATACCCGATCGAACCTGAGCGAAATTGTGGATGTGACGGCCCAAATTGGCCAGTTGGTGGAGGGCATTAACCAAGCCGCCGCCAGCCAAACCCAACAGGCCCAAGCGGTGGCCCACACGATGACGGAGGTGGCGACGATCGCCGATCGCACCTCTTCCAGTTCCGTGGCCCTGACCGCTTCCTTTGAGGATTTGTTGGCCATGTCCCAAGAGCTGCAAGCCAGTGTGGGCCGGTTCAAGGTCAACTAACGGCTGAATGCCTTAGCCCCGATCGCCAGGGGGCGATCGCGCCGCTCCTAAAGTTGCGCCTCGGTTGCCCCCGATGCCCCCTGTTGCTGCTTTGCTTAACCCCCGTTCGTTTTTCCAACAGACCAAAACCAGGTCGTTTCCGGTAGCCCCCTATGCTCGATCCCGCCATCCGCGAGGAAGCCTACGGATACTTCCTCAGTGAGTCCCAAGACCTGCTGCGATCGATCGAGACGGATTTGTTGCAACTGCGCGACGATCCCTCGAAACAGCGGATCCATGCCCTGATGCGTGCCACCCACACCCTGAAGGGGGCTTCCGCCAATGTGGGGTTGGAAACCATCTCCACGATCGCCCACCACATGGAGGACGTGTTTCGGGCCCTGTTTGACCCGGAAGCGGAAGTGGAGGTGGAACTGGAGGGGCTGTTGTTTCAGCTCTATGAATGTTTGCGCTTGGCCCTGACCACCCAATGGGAACAGGGACGGGAGGCCGATCAAGAGGTGTTGGATCAGGCGATCGATGCCTTTGCCCGAATCCAAACCCTGTTGGGAGACTGCTTTGAGCGCGAACAAAAGTTGCCCACCTCCGCTGAACTGGGGTTTGACCTGGTGCAGTCGATTTTTGAAACGGGGGTGAAGGAACGGATTGATCAGTTGGCGACGCTGGTGGCGGCGGGGGATGGGCCGGCGGCCTTGGAAACGGTGGCCACCCAATCGGAGGTGTTTACGGGCTTAGGGGAATCCTTGGGGCTGCCGGGGTTCCAGGCGATTGCGGAGGCGGCACTCCAGGCCGTGGCTCACCAGGGCGATCGGCCCTTGGTGGTGGCCCAGGCCGTATTAAGCAATTGGCAAGCGGCCCAAGAGGCGGTTTTGGCGGGCGATCGCACCCAAGGCGGTGAAGTGTCGGCGGAATTGGCGGCCCTGGCGGGTCAGGAGCCGGAACCGGGAGACCTGGGCGATTTGACCGAGGGCACGTTGGATCTCAGCATGGATCTCAGTAGACCTCTTGCACGAATAGAATAGTGGTGTGGAAAGTCGCTGTCACCACCATCGAGAGATGCTCTACGAAAGCCTCGCCTCGCTACCCCCATCACAGTTCCGCCGTGCCTGT